>JAICGY010000214.1 GCA_025922915.1 Candidatus Methylomirabilota bacterium
GAGTACGCGGTGCTGGAGAACATCGTCCCCGACTTCCCGCTCTGCAACAAGTCGTTCAACCTCTCGTACTCGGGCAGCGACCTGTAGGCGGCCCGCCCGGCGCGCCGGGCAGGAGTCCCAGCGTCGCCATCAGCGCCAGGGCGTTCGAGGTCCGGACCACGCCGGGGCGCATCCGGTAGTCGAACAGCATCTTGCCGTCCTCCAGCCGGTCCTCGAAGTGCACGTTGACGGCGCTGACCTCGGGATCGTCGGTCACCTCCGAGAGCGCCAGGTCGTGGGTGGTGACGAGCCCGACGGCGCCCCGCTGCACCAGCCCGCGCACGACGGCCGCGGCCCCGTGGCGCCGGTCGTGCGAGTTGGTCCCGTGCAGGATCTCGTCGAGCAGGAACAGCAGCGGGACCGGCCCGTCGGCGATGCGGACGAGATCGCGCAGCCGGACGAGCTCCGCGTAGAAGCGGGATGTGCCCTCCTGCAGCGAGTCCCGGATGCGCAGCGTGGCGCCGACGGACAGCGGCGAGAGCCGCAGCCGCGCCGCCCGGACGGGCGCGCCGGCGAGCGCGAGCACCGCGTTGGTGCCCACCGCCCGCAGCAGGGTGCTCTTGCCCGACATGTTCGAGCCGCTGACGATCAGGACGCGGACGTCGCCGCCCAGGGCCACGTCGTTGCGGACGCAGCGGGCCTCCGGGATGAGCGGGTGCCCGAGGGCCTCCGCCTCGAAGCGGGTCTCGCGCTCGTCGATGTCGGGGTAGACGTCGGCCGGGTGCTCCCACGCGTAGCCCGCGAGCGAGCAGAGCGCCTCGAGCTGCCCGACGGCCGCGAGCCAGCCCTCGACGGAGCCGCCGTGGCGGGCGCGCCAGGCCTCGATGGCGAGCGCGCAGTGCGCGCCCCACATCGTGAGCGACGCGAACGGCGCGAAGAACTGGTTACGCCGCGAGTCGAGCAGGTCCACCCACAGGCGCAGCCGCCGGACCGCGCGCGAGGGCCGCCTGGCTCCCGCCACCATGTGGGCGTGCAGCCGCGCGAGGAGCGGGCTCGCCAGGGGCTCCCGCTCGAACCGCTCGAGCACGGTGGCCAGCAGCTCGAGATCCGGCCCGTGGCTGGCCACCGCCCGATCGGCTTCGCGCACGCGGTGCCGTAGCCGCCAGCCGACCAGGCCCTGGACGGCGAGCGCGCCGAGCGGCACGACCCCCGGCGCCCAGCCGGCCGCCCACGAGAGCGTCGCCGCGAGCGCCGCCACGGAGAGGGCGAGCGCGCCGAGGCGTAGACCCGTCCCGGGCGGGCGCGCGGCCGACGCGGCCAGCGAGGCGAGCGCGTCGCGGCGCACGGTCGCCGCCACCTCCTCGCCGAGCACGGCCAGATCCTCCCGGAGATCGAGGCGCGGCGTCAGCTCTCGCACCGCCGCCTGCCGCTCGCGCACCGACGCGGGATCCGACGGCGCCAGCAGCCAGGCGGCCAGCATCTCCTCGCCCATGCTCGTCCGCGCCCCGCAGATCAGCTCGTACAGCGAGCCCTCGCCGAAGAGATCGAGGTCGTCGGCGTACGGATGGTGGGGGTCGAGGAAGTGCGCCCCCGTCCGGCCGGCGCGAGCCCACTGCCCGTCGAGGCGCGCGAGCCCGCGCTCGTAGTACGCCGCCGTGCGCTCCGCCAGGCGGCGGCGCTGGCGAACGCGCTCGTGGGCGGCGAGAAGGGCGGTGAACACCACGGCGGGCGCCAGGAGCCACCAGGGATCCAGGCGGTCGAGGCCGAAGGCCAGCACCGCGATGACCGCGGCCGCCACGCCGACGCCGAGGCGGAGTCGCGAGATCCTCTCCTCGCGGTGGGCGGCGCTCGCCACCTCCTCCCGGTGACGGCCGGCACGGCGTCGGTACTCTTCCCGGGGAGCGATCACTCCTCCGGCAGCCCGTCGTCCACCGGCGTGGCCGTCACGCCCACTCCACCTGGGCGCTCACCGCCACCGTGCCCTCCGGCGTCACCGCCCACACCTCGCAGCCCTTGCCGTCCGCCGTCGGCCGTCCGCGCAGCTCGAAGGGCGCCGTGTCGAACAGCGGTGCGCGCGCCTGGGTGGTGAAGCTGCGGAACGTCCGCCCGGGGTTGCTGTCGCGCGCGAAGTCGATCAGGAGCGTCGTGGAGAGCGGCCCGTGCACGACCAGCCCCGGGTAGCCCTCGGTCTCGGTCGCCCACCGGTAGTCGTAGTGGATGCGGTGGGTGTTGAACGTGAGCGCGGAGAACCGGAAGAGCACCATGGGGTCGGGCGTGACGCGCGTGCGCCACGGCGCGTCGCCCGGCGCCTCCTCGCGGCGCGGGGCCTGGTTGCGCTCGCCGGCCTTGACCTCCTCCCGGAAGACGGTGCGGCGCTCCTCCTCCAGCGCGAGGCCCTCGGGCGTCGAGATCCGGCTGGCGACGGTCGCGAACACGAGCGTGCCGGTGCCGCCGGTCTTGACGCTGATGTCGGCCAGCTCGGTCTCCTGGCGCAGGGTGTCGCCGATCCTGATCGGTCGGTGGAAGGTCATCCGCACGCCGGCGAACATCCGGCGGGGCAGGGGCATCGGGGGGATCACGCCGGTGTCCCGGGGGCTGCCGTCGAGGCGCAGCGCGTCGCTCCGGAACTGGGGCAGGAAGTAGAGGATGTGCCAGCCGGGCGGCAGCGGGTCGCCCGGCCCGAGCTCCGGCTCCGGGCGCAGCAGCGTCTGGCGCAGCAGGTTGGCGGGGACGGGCGTGGCCACGTCGGTCGCCGACTGGCGGCGGCCGATGTGCTTCTTGAGGTCGTCCAGGCATTCCATCAGTCCACCCTCGTGATGAGATCGGGCGTGAGGTCGGCGATCCTCGTGCGCCCGCAGAGGCCCATGGTGGTTTGAAGCTCCTCGCGCAGGATCTCGCACACGCGCGCCACGCCGGCGGCGCCGTCCGCGGCCAGGCCCCACAGCATCGTGCGGCCGCACGCCACCACGCGGGCGCCGCGCGCGAGAGCCTTCACCACGTCGGTACCACGGTTGAAGCCCCCGTCCACGACGATCTCGGCGCGACCGGCGACGGCGTCGACGATCGGAGGCAGGGCGTCGACGGTCGACTGCGTGTGATCCAGCTGGCGGCCCCCGTGGTTCGAGACCCAGACGAGGCGCACGCCCATCTCGACTGCGCGGCGGGCGTCGGCGACGGTCATGAGCCCCTTGATGCCCACCGGCAGCCGCGTCGTCTTCATGAGCCACTCGACGTCGCCCCACGTCAGCCGTGCCTGGTAGTGGGGATCCGGGCCGCGGGGGTTGGGGGCGATCTTCATCGCCTCGCGGGGGGTGAAGCGATTGAGGATGTCGCGCTCGCGGCGGCCGTAGAGCTGGACGTCGGCGGTGAGGGCCACGGCCCGGTAGCCCGAGGCTTCCACGCGCGCCAGCAGCTCCCCCATCCATCCGCGGTCGCCATGCGCATAGAGCTGGAACATCTGCGGGCCGGCGCCGGCCTTGGCCACGTCCTCCACCGGCCAGCCGGTGGCGCCGCTGAGCCACTGCAGCGTGTCGCCCTGGCCGGCACCGCGCGCCATTTCCACGTCGCCCTCGCGGTGGAAGAGGACGAGACCGCCCATGGGGGCCACCGCGACGGGCCAGGAGAGCGGCACGCCGAGCAGACTCGTCCTCAGGTCGATCTCGCGCACGTCCACCAGGACGTTCTGGGCGATCGCCAGACGGTCCAGGTGGGCCCGGTTGCGGCGGAGCGTCGTCTCCGTCTCGGCGCCGCCGTCGCCGAAGTTCCAGGCGTCGCGGGGAGTGCTTCGGAGGGCGGCCTCGCGGATCTCGGGCAGGGTGACGAAGCGCGGTCCGGATAGCTGGCTCATGGCGCGGTACTATACGACGCACATCGGCGACGCCCCCGAGAAGGCCGCGCCACGCGCCGGAAGCAAGATCTGATGGACATCGCCGTAAGTATCCTCAATCGCGGACGAAACGCCATCCGGCCTCCTCCGAGCGCCACTGGTGCCAGGCGAACAGCTCGCGCGGCTCGAGAATCGTGAAAGTGAAGTGCGGCCCGTGCACCGTGTAGAACGGTGCCTCGGTCAGGAGCCGGGGCAGCGAGCCCGACGCGAGGCGCGAGACGTCGGCAGGGTAGGACCCGGTCGCGCGGCGCATCTCGTCCAGCCCGGGCACGAGCGACTCGCAGAAGGCCTTCGCCTCGCGCACGTCTCGCTCCGCCAGAACGAGACCGACGGGGGCCGTGACGACGTGAGCGATGGCCGCCACGGCGACGTAGACGAGCCCGCGCACCGTCCCCGAGCCGCGCGCCCAGCCCAGGCGACGGCGGAGCACGGTCAGGAGACCGGCCAGGAGGAGCGCAGGCACCGCCCCCCAGGCGACCGGCAGCGCGGCGGCGAGCAGCGGGTACACCCACACGCCCCGGTGCAGGAGGGCGGTCGCCACGCCGACGAGCAGGCCGACCGCGACGGCGATCGTCAGCCTGCCGCGCAGCCGCATCACCGCGCCTCGCGCGACCTCGGGGACGACCGGACGAGAGGCTGGCCCCTGGCTCATCACGCCGTACTATAGCGGCCCGAGGAGGAACCCATGGAGATCGGCGTTCATCTACCGACCACGCAGCCGGCCGGGGTCACGGCCGAGGCGCTCACGACGTTCGCGCGCGAGGCGGAACGGCGCGGCGTCGCCTCGCTCTGGGTCAGCGACCACGTCGTGATCCCGCACGTCACGGACGTGGACTACCCCGGCGGCGGGCGCAACTTCCCCATCCCGCCGCACGTGCCGTACCTGGAGCCCGTCGTCGCCCTCGCGGCGGCAACCACGTGCACCACGCGTGCGCGGCTGGGCGCCTCGGTCTTCATCCTGGGCCACCGGCATCCGGTCGTGATGGCCAAGATGCTGGCGAGCATCGACGCGCTCTCGGGCGGCCGGCTGATCTGTGGCGTCGGCGTGGGCTGGTGGAAGCAGGAGCTGGACGTCCTCGGCGTGCCGTTCCACGCCCGCGGGCGCCAGGCCGACGAGGCGCTGAAGGTCTTCAAGACGCTCTGGACGGCCGACAGGCCCGCGTTCGAGGGCGAGTTCTTCCGCTTCCGGGACGTCGGCTTCGAGCCGAGACCGCTGCAGAAGCCGCACCCGCCCATCTGGGTCGGGGGCCACTCGCCGGGGGCGCTCCGCCGGGTCGTCGCGCTCGGCGACGGCTGGCACGCCACCTCCAGGAGTCACGCCGAGCACCGCGAGGGGATGGCCCGTCTGCGAGCGACTGCCGAGGCCGCCGGGCGGGCGATGGACACCATCGAGATCTCGCTGCGCTTCAACCTGACGGAGGACCTCCTCGCCAAGGGCACGCAGGCGGTCATCGACGAGCTGGCCGAGTACAAGCGCCTCGGCGTGCGCCACGTCGCCGTCGTCTTCCGCCGCGAGGACCACCGGCGCATGTTCGAGATCCTCGCGCTGGTGACGGAGACCGTGCGCCCCGCCGTCGACCGGGGCTGAGGTGGCTGCGCCGCCGCCCGTCGTTCCGTGGCCGCGGCCGCTCAGCGGATCGAGATGGTCACCCCGACCGCGATGAGAAGGTCCGGACTGCCGCGCGTCAGTCCAGTGGCGATGGCGCCGTCCAGTCGCACGCGCTCGGTGATGACATAGACGGCGCCCCCACGGAACACGGCGCTATCCGTCTGTCGACCGGCGCCGACCTCGCTCACGACCTCGCTCGCCACGAGCCAGTGCTTCGTGAGGCGGTACTCGAGCGAGGCGGCCAGGAGCCAGGCGTCGAGGCCGCGGTCTTCTGTGACGAAGGTATAGCCGCCGTTCCATGTCAGCGTCGCGGGTCCGAAGGTCTTGCTCACGGCGGCGAGCACCCCGACGTCCACACCCGTCTCGCCGAGGCCGCGCGTCTCGTCGCCGGTCGGCAGTCGCAGGGTGGCACCGATCAGCACCGCGGGCACGGTGTCCGTCTCGTCCAGTGGCCGGTACTTCACCCCGAGCAGGCTGTCGCCGACACCGTCTTCAGCGTCTTCGTGGTCCGGGTCGATGAGGAGATACGATGACTCGATTCTCACCTCGAGGCGCGGCAGGACTCCGACGCCGAGGACACCGTTGAAGGCGCCGAGCGTGCCATCGATGTCGTCCGCGTAGTCCCCGCTCAGCTCCAGCTCGGCCCGGCCGGGTTCGAGTGTGCCGGTGTCCTCGGTATCGAGCGGTCGGCCCGCGTGCGACTCGTCGGCGGCCACCACGACGAGCGATGCCAGCACGACGGCGAGCATCCGCTTGACTCGACGCTGTCCCACGCAGACCTCCCCAGCGGCCGCCTCGACCCTTGTCCTGACGGCGGCCGGGGCTGCGGCAGTCAGGATGAGGCAGCGCGATGAATTTACACCGAGGACGGCGTTCCGGGTGCTCGGAAGACCTGCGCTCGGTCCGTTCCCGCGGACGTCCGGCTGCCCGACGTCTGGCGAGCCGGACGGCGCAGGGAGTCAGGGCGCGGGGGGTGGCGTGGCGAAGCCGTTCGTGTCGAAGGTGAAGTCCTCGAAGGCGAAGGCGTACGGGTGGTCGCGGCGGGCGAAGCGCCACTGGTTGAGGTGGTTGTAGCGGATCAGGCCGGGCGGCGTGGCGCCGTCGAGCTGCCATCCCCGCGCGCTCCGCCGGAAGAACCAGGGCGCCAGGAGTCGCTGCGGGTCGTCGAGGAAGACGACGGCGGCCCGGTCGCCGCGACGCCGCACCACGTGGGCCTTGCTGTCGTAGAGCCGGGCGATGTGGTCCTGTCCGGCGTCCGTGTTCGGGCGCTCGCGCAGGAGCGCCTGGGCGGCGTCGTCGTAGAGTCCCAGGTCCGGGGCCTTGATGCGGCGGCGCTGGATCTCGAGGAAGCGCGCCCACGCCTGCCCGGGCGAGGGCTGCGGACCGAAGCGCTCGTGCAGCGCGGAGTCGTCGGTGGCGCCTGGGCGGTTCGCGGACACCGTGGCGAGCGCTGTCTCGGCGCCGGCCCCGCCGCCCCGGAAGCCGTCGCCGGTCGCGACCCGCTCCTTCGGGTCGTAGACGCGGCCGAGCACCTTCTCGTAGGCCTGGCGCGCGAGCAGCTCGACCGTGGCCTCCACCCCCTCGGCCGTCCGGCCGCTGGCGAAGTACGGCGCCATCTGGGCGTGCTCGACGTAGCCGACGAAGGCATCGGGGAAGATCTCCTCGGCTTCGTACCCCACGGCGAGGCGCACGCGGCGGGCGGCCGGCGCGATCAGGAAGAGCACGCCGCGGTTGCCCCTCGAGCGTGCGCCGACCGCGCGCGACTCGAAGAGCTCCTCGGCGGCGCGGGCCAGCGAGGCCTGATCGGGCGACGGCCGCGAGACGACGACGACCTCGATGTCGGTGTCGCGCAGCACGGCCGCCAGGATCCCGGCGAGGCGA
>JAICGY010000215.1 GCA_025922915.1 Candidatus Methylomirabilota bacterium
GCGGCGGGCGGTGCGCCAGACCAGGACGGGGTACTTCTGGGCGGCCGGGCCGCTGCTGCTCGCCGGGCTGGCGGCGGCGGGCGGGCTGCTCCTGAGCGGTCGGGGCACGATGTTCGGGCTGGGCGGGCGGCGGCTGGAGGACGTCATGGTCAAGGACCTCACGACCATCGACGCGGGCGCCACGATCATGGACGCGGCCCAGCGGATGCGTGACGCCAACGTGGGCGTCCTTCCGGTCGTCGAGGGCGGGCGCCTCCGGGGGGTCCTGACCGATCGCGACATCGTCATCCGCGCCGTGTCGCGCGGCGTCAATCCCAGCTCCGCCCGCGTCAGCGAGTGCCTGTCGGAGAACCTCGTGACCGGCCAGCCGGACTGGAGCGTCGACGAGGCGATGCGGGTGATGTCGGCGCGCCAGATCGGGCGGCTCCCGGTCGTCGACAGCTCCGGGCGGCTCGTGGGCATGGTCACGCTCAGCTCGCTCGCCCTGCGCGGGCGGGATCAGGACGAGGCCCTGGAGACCGCCCAGGAGGTGTCGCGCCGGTCGGCCCGCATCGCGTAAACTGCAGCCCACTCTAGACTCGGGAGGCTGTCCACGATGCGCAGATTCTCGCTCCTGCTCGTGATGCTGGTCGTCCTCGGGCTCGCCGGCGTCGCCGGCGCCCAGTACCGCATGCCGAAGACGCTCGCCTGGACCGCGTACGACGTGGGCTCGGCCGGCTACATCCAGGCCGCTTCCATCGGGCATGCGATGGCCAAGAAGGAAGGCATCACGCTCCGCGTCGTCCCCGCCGGCAACGACGTGTCGCGCCAGGCGCCGCTGGCCGCCGGACGAGTGCAGTTCGGCGCCCTCGGCGCCGGCTCCTTCCTGTCCCAGGAGGGCGTGCTCGACTTCTCCAACACGGACTGGGGCCCGCAGGCGGTCCGCATCCTCGGCGCCGCGTGGGGCGACTTCAACACCGGCAACGTCGCGGCCGCCGCCGATGCGGGCATCAAGACCGTCTTCGACCTGAAGGGCAAGCGCCTGGCGTGGGTGGCCGGCGCGCCGGCGCTGAACGCCAACATGGAGGCGTTCCTCGCCTGCGCCAACCTCACCTGGGACGACGTCAAGAAGACCGACTTCCCGTCGTGGGGCGCCTCCGCCCGCGCGGTCATCGAGGGCACGGCCGACGCGTTCATCGCCTCCACCAACTCCGGGCTCGTCTACGAGCTGGCGGCCTCGCCCCGCAAGTACGTGGCGCCGAGCGTGCCCAGCCCCAAGGAAGACCCGGACTGCTGGAAGCGGCTGAAGAAGGTCGCGCCGCACTTCGAGTACAACGAGGCCTCCATCGGTGCCGGCGACATCTCCAAGGAGAACCCCCACAAGGGCGCGACCTACGGCTACCCGATCATCACGACCTACGCCAGCCAGAACGCCGACCTCGTGTACCACCAGACGCGGATGATCTACGACTTCCTGCCGGAGTACGTCGGCGCCCACCCCGGCAATGCCGGGTTCGCGCTCGACAAGCAGAGCCTCACGTGGGTCATGCCGTACCATGAGGGCGCCATCCGCTACTTCAAGGAGAAGGGCGTCTGGAAGCCGGAGATGCAGCAGCACAACGATCGGCTCGTGAAGCGCCAGGAGGTGCTCCAGCAGGCCTGGGACCGGGCCATCGGCGAGGCGTCCGAGAAGAAGATCAAGCAGAAGGAGTTTCCGCCGCACTGGATGAAGCTCCGCGCGGCCGCGCTCCGGGAGGCGGGGTTCGACCCGTACTGGGAGTAGCGGGCGGCCGGCGTGGCCGAACCCGCGTTCGTCCCGCGGCACCGGCGCCTGACCGGCGGGTGGCTGGCCGTGCTGATCGTCTTCAGCACGGCCGGCACCCTGCTGGCGGTCAACCAGCTGTTCAATCTCGGCTTCGGCGCCCGCCTCGTGCTCCTCGAGAACCGCTACCTCTACGTCCTGCTCGCGCTGTTCTTCTCGCTCACGTTCCTGATCTTCCCGGCGACGCGCCGGGGTCCCCGCGACCGGGTGCCCTGGTACGACGTGCTGCTGTTCCTGGCGGCGGCGGCCACCCCCTGCTACTTCGCGTGGAACGGCCTGCGGATCCTCGAGGAGGCCTGGGACTTCCGGGCGCCCACCGAGGCCGTGTGGGCGGGCGCCCTCCTCTGGCTGCTCGTCCTCGAGGGCGCGCGCCGGGCCGGCGGCGTCGCGCTCTTCACGCTGCTCGTGGTCCTCTCGCTCTACCCGGTCTACGCGGGCCACCTGCCCGGCCCGGTCTCGGGCTTCAGCCTGTCGCTCCCCGATGCCATCCGCTACCAGACGATGAGCGTGGAGGCGATCCTCGGCATCCCGATGCGCGTGTTCGGGACGCTCATCATCGGGTTCATCATCTTCGGCGCCGCGCTGCAGGCCACGGGCGGCGGCCGGTTCTTCATCGACCTGTCCATGGCTCTGCTCGGCGCCTTCCGCGGGGGACCGGCCAAGGTGGCCATCGTCGCCAGCGGGCTCTTCGGCTCGATGAGCGGCAGCGTGGTGTCCAACGTGCTGTCGACCGGGGTGGTGACGATCCCGACGATGAAGCGCACTGGGTTCCGCGCCGAGGTGGCGGCCGCCGTGGAGGCGACGGCCTCCACGGGCGGCACGCTCATGCCGCCCATCATGGGCGCCACCGCGTTCGTGATGGCCTCGATCCTGGGCATCCCGTACCTACAGGTGGCGGTCGCGGCCGCCATCCCGTCGTTCCTCTTCTACGCGAGCCTGTTCTTCCAGATCGACGCCTACGCGGCCCGCAACGGGTTGCGCGGCCTCGAGCGGCAGGACATGCCCTCGTTCTGGCGCACGCTGGTGACCGGCTGGTTCTACCTCACGGCCTTCGGCGTGCTCGTGTTCCTGCTCGTGAGCCTGCGGCGCGAGGCGCATGCCCCGTTCTACGCGACGGTGCTGCTGCTCATCCTCGCCATGGCTCGGCAGGAGACCCGCTTCGGGGTCCGCACGCTCGTGGCCTTCGTGGCCGATGTCGGCCGGATCCTGGCCGAGCTGGTGACGATCCTGGCCGCCGTGGGGCTGATCATCGGCGCCCTGGCGGTGACGGGGGTGGCGGGGACGTTCTCGAGCGACGTGATCCAGCTGGCCGGGGGTAACGTGTTCTTCCTGCTGGTCCTGGGCGCCCTCGCCTGCTTCGTCCTCGGCATGGGCATGACGGTGACGGCCGCCTACGTCTTCCTCGCCGTCGTCATGGCGCCCGCGCTCGTGCAGGCCGGACTCAACCCGGTCGCCGTGCACCTCTTCATCATGTACTGGGCGATGCTGTCCTTCATCACGCCGCCCGTGGCCATCGGCGTTTTCGCCGCCGCCTCCATCGCGCAGTGCAACCCGATGCGGGCCGGGCTCGAGGCCGTCCGGTTCGGGGCCACGAAGTACGTGCTGCCCTTCTTCTTCGTCTACAACCCGGCCCTGGTGCTCCAGGACACGTCGTTCGCGCACGCGGCCGTGGTCTGCCTGGGCGCCACGCTGGGGGTCCTGCTCCTGTCCTACGGGCTGCAGGGCTGGGTGCTCGGGGTCGGGCCACTGGCGCCGAACCTGACCGGGTTCGTCGTCCGGATCCTGTTCGTGGCGAGCGGGCTCCTGCTCGCCACCCCGGAGCCGACGACCGACCTCGTGGGACTGGCGCTGGGGGCCACGGCCTATGTCGGGTTGCTGCGAGTCGGCCGGCTGCGTCAGGCCGCGGTGGCTTCCGCCACCTGACGGAGGGCCGGGGCCGCGAGGGCCCCGGCCCGGCCGACGAACGGTCAGGCTACAGGCTCGAGAGAGCGGTCGACACCGAGCTGATGACGTTCACGAGGCCCTGCTGCAGCGTGCCCGGGTAGATGACGATGGCGACGCTCAGGATGAGCGCGCCGATGGCGATCCACTCCAGCGTCTCGATGCCCTGCTCGTCCTTGAGATGGTCCACGATCCGCTTCACCGTCCCGTCCTCCCTGTCGTCCTTGGTGTGATCGGGCTTCACCACCGCCCAGCCCTTCGTCCTCAGGTCGCGACTCACGTCCTGTTCTCGTCGCTCCTCGCGCCACGGCGTGACCGCCCGCCGGAAGAGCCCGCGCCGCCGGCGCGCACGGCGGTCCAGCACGACCTCGACGTCCGGTTCCTTGCCGACGCTGTTCTTCAGCGCCTCGTAGTCCGCGTAGTTCTCGGCGTGGACGACGAACACCTTCCGCCGCTCCCCGGGCGGCTGCGTCGACCCGGCGTCGGGGCCGGGTGTCGAGCCGTTCTCGGGGTCGCTCACCGCGAGGCCTGCGCGGAGCCTCCGGTCGAGGCGCCGAGCGTGTCGATCACGTCCATGTAGACGCGCTCGTGAGCGCTCGGCACGCGAGAGACCGGCCGCAGCCCGTCGGCCGCGTGGGTCGGGAACGTGAGGCCCAGCTGGCTTGCGACCACGACCGCCAGCGTCGCCAGCGCCGCCAGCACCGACCGCCGCAGAGACCTCGTTCGCGCACTCGCCGTCGTCATCGTCCTGCCTCCTGCAGCCCGGGCCAACACCGGTACTTCGTTCTTCATGGTTCTGTTTAGCAACGGTGGGGCCAAACTACATCGCTCAACACAATCGACTAGTTGCGCAGAATTCGTGGATCGTCGAACGACGACGCTGCTGGTCGATTTTCGATCGGGGCGACGCGATGGTGACCAGCCTGCGCGCGGGGGTGGCTCACTCGAGGATCTCAACGCCTCCGGGCCGCATCGGCGACGTCACGGGACGTTCCGTCGCCGGCCTGCACTTCCTGCGCGGACGCGTCCGGCATGGCCCGGACGCGTGCCGCGCTAAGCCCGCGCCGGCGCCGGCTCACGCCGGCGCCGGCGGGGGGCCCGGGTCAGGCGGCACGGCGGGTCTGGACGACGTAGATCCGGACGCAGCGGACGCCCGGTCGCCGGGCGCCATGGCGTTCGGCCTCGCGCATCAGCTGCTCGCGGCCATAGGGCGCACCGTCGGGGTCGAAGCGCTCCCAGCCCTCCTCGCGCCAGCGCGCGACGCGCTCCGCCAGGTCGACCGCCCCGTGGGACTCGAGGATCTCCGCGGCACGGTCGGCCGCCTCGTCCTCGGTGCGCACGGCGACGACGGTGCCGCCCCGGCGCACCCCCTCGGCGTAGTGCTGGGCCTCGTCCTCCGGGATGCCGAGCTGGACGAGGGCGCCGACGAGCGCGCCGCCGACGGCCCCGATGCCCGCCCCGGCCAGCGCCGTGGCAAGCGGGCCGGCCGCGGCCAGGGGGCCGATCCCCGGGATGGCGAGCATGCCGAGGCCGACGAGCAGGCCGCCGAGGCCTCCGACCGCGGCGCCGACGCCCATGCCCTTGGCCGGACCGCTTCCCCCCGGCACGTCGCGCCCCCGGTACGTTTCGACCTCGTCAGCGCGCCCGCTCGCGTCGTCCTCGCGAGGATGGGCGAGGACGCTGACCTCCTCCCGCTCGAAGCGGTTGCGGAAGAGCTCGTCCACCGCGTTGTGGGCCTGGGTGGGCGTCTCGAACAGTCCGACGACGATCCTGGCCATGCGCGCCTCCTCGCGAGTCGAGATGCCGGCATCCACTGCAACGCCCGGACCGCCGAACGTTGGTCGGCGGCGGCGCCGGCATGTACAGTGGATGTCATGACATCGCTTGCCGAGGAGCCGCCGGCGCGCGATCTCGCCGCCGAGGTCGCGCGCCGGCGCACGTTCGCCATCATCTCGCATCCCGACGCGGGCAAGACGACCCTCACCGAGAAGCTGCTCCTCTACGCGGGGGCCGTGGACCTGGCCGGCACCGTGCGCGCGCGCAAGCACCAGCGGCGGGCGACGTCGGACTGGATGGCCCTCGAGCAGGAGCGCGGGATCTCCATCACGACGACCGCGCTGCAGTTCGAGTACGCCGGTCACGTGCTGAACCTGCTCGACACCCCGGGCCACCAGGACTTCAGCGAGGACACCTACCGCACGCTGGTGGCCGTGGACAGCGCGATCATGGTGCTCGACAGCGCCAAGGGCATCGAGCCCCGGACGCTCCGGCTGTTCGAGGTCTGCCGCGGCCGCGGCCTGCCGATCCTCACGTTCGTCAACAAGCTCGACCATCCCGGCCGCGAGCCGCTGGCGCTGCTCGACGAGATCGAGCAGGTGCTGGGGGTCGGCGCCGTGCCGATGAACTGGCCGATCGGACAGGGACCGACGTTCCACGGGGTGTACGACCTGCGACGGGGCGAGGTGCTGCGGTTCGAGCGCACCGAGCGCAACCAGCGGCGGGCCCCGGTCACGCGGCTCGCCCTCGACGACCCCTCGCTCGACAGCGAGCTGGGCCCGGACGCGGCCCGCCAGCTCCGGGAGGAGACGGCCCTGCTCGCGGGGGCGGGGGCCCGGTTCGACCGGGACGGCTTCGTGGCCGGGAAGGTCACGCCGGTCTGGTTCGGCAGCGCCCTCAACAGCTTCGGCGTCGAGCCCTTCCTCGCCTCGCTCCTCGAGATGGCGCCGCCGCCCGGCCCGCGGTCGAGCGACGTGGGCCCCGTCGAGCCGGCCGGCGAGCGGTTCTCGGGCTTCGTCTTCAAGATCCAGGCGAACATGGATCCGCAGCATCGCGACCGCATGGCCTTCCTGCGCGTGTGCTCCGGCCGGTTCCGGCGCGACATGGTCGTGCACCATCCGCGGCTGGACCGCAAGGTGCGCATGACGCGGCCCCACCGGCTCTTCGCCCGGGAGCGGGAGACCGTGGAGGAGGCGTTCCCCGGGGACGTCGTCGGCGTGGTGAACCCGGGACTCTTCGTCATCGGTGACACGGTGTGCGAGGGGCCGGCCGTCCGCTTCGAGGGCATGCCCCGGTTCGAACCCGAGCGGTTCGGCCTGATCCGCCATGCCCGGACGGACCGGTACAAGCAGTTCCACCGGGGACTGCAGCAGCTGGAGGAGGAGGGGGCGATCCAGGTCCTCGTCTCCGCCGACGGCGCGCGCCGCGATCTCGTGCTCGCCGCCGTCGGCGAGCTGCAGTTCGACGTCGTGCGCGCCCGGCTCGCCGACGAGTACGGCACGGAGACGACGCTCGAGCGGTTGCCGCACGTGGCAGCGCGCTGGCTCGTGGGCGACCCGGCGGCCCTGGCGGCGATGCGGTGGCCCTGGTCCGGCGCCATGCGGCTCCGCGACCGCGACGGGCGGCTCGTGGCCCTGTTCCACTCGCTCCGCGACGTGGAGTTCTGCGCGGAGAAGAACCCCGACGTGGAGCTCCGCCGGCTCGCGTACGCCGCGCGGGCGCGCGGCGCGCCGCTTGGGCGGCCGGCCCCCAGCGCCCACGCCCCCTGACCGCCGGCACCACCC
>JAICGY010000216.1 GCA_025922915.1 Candidatus Methylomirabilota bacterium
ACCGGCATCGCCTGGCGGAGCGCCGAGGCCACGCGACCGCGGACGTGGTCCCGCGCAGCGTGCCGGTCGGAGCCGATCGACGTCGGCGCCCACACCGCGACGTCGAGCGCGGCGGGGTCACGACCCGCCCGC
Organism: Candidatus Methylomirabilota bacterium; assembly: GCA_025922915.1. GTDB lineage: Bacteria > Methylomirabilota > Methylomirabilia > Rokubacteriales > CSP1-6 > JAICGY01. Next base: position 133 of record JAICGY010000216.1, read on the forward strand.
CGGGCGCCGTCGGTCACGCGACCCAGGCCGTCGGCGATCATGTCGGGCGCCGTGCCGCAGTGGAGCAGCACCCCGTCGGCCACGCGACCGGCCAGGTCCAGCATCCGCGGCCCGGAGGCGCCGACGTAGATCGGCACGCTCCGCGGCGCGCCGAGCCAGGTGATGTGCGCGTCGACGCCGCCCGCCATCGGCACCGCGCGGCCACCGAGGAGCGCCCGGCACTCGCCGATCAGCTGCTCCACGGCCGCCACCCGTGACGGCTTCAGACCCAGCGTCCCGACGGAGCTGAACCCCGTGCCGACACCGAGCGCGACCCGGCCCGGGGCGAGCTCGTCCAGGCTCGCAATGGCGCTCGCCGTCACCGCCCCGTGGCGCGTGGCGGGGACGGTCACGCCGGGACCGACGCGGATGCGCTCCGTCCCGAGCACGCACGCCGTCATCGTGACGTAGAGCTCCCGGCAGATGAGCTGGGAGTCGATGATCCAGATGCCGGCGTAGCCGAGCGACTCGGCGAGCCGCGCCTGGCGCACGAGGTCGGAAACCGGCTGGCTCCCGAAGAGCGCGACGTCGAACCGGAGCGTCCGGCTCACCGCCGCCCGAACACCTCGCGCAGCAGCTCGGTCGTGCGCGCCGCCGGGTTCGCGCGGATCTTGCGCTCCTCGTCGCCGACCACGTGGAAGAGCCCGTCGAGGGCCTTGCCGACCACGTAGCGGTCGAGGTCGTAGTCCTCGGTCTTGAGGAACGGGATCGCCCGGGCCTGGCCGAGCAGGGTCTTGTACTGGCGGCTCACGCCGACCTCGTCCATCGACTGCTCCACGACCGGCCGGAACGCCGCGGTCAGCCCGTCCGTCGTCCGCGCCCGGAAGAACTCGGTGGCCGCGGTCTCCCCGCCATCGAGGATCCGCCGCGCGTCGTCGAACGTCATCGCGGTGATCGCCTCCCAGAAGATCGAGCGGGCAGCGGGCGCCGCCCGCTCCGCGGCGCGGTTCATGCTGAGCACGAGCTCGTCCACCTGGGGGCCGTAGCCCACGGCGCGCAGGCCGCGCTCCAGCGTGCGCAGCCGCTCCGGCATGAGGATGCGGATCGCCTGGTTGGCGAAGTACCCGTCCACCCGGCCCGTGAGGTCGACGGCGTTGGCGGTGCCGACCCGGAGGGCTTCCTTGAGGCCGTCGGCGATGCGCGTGTCGCTCGGCTGCCCCGAGGACGGCAGCCCCGGCATGGACGGCAGTCCTCTCAGGAGCTCGTCGAGCTGGGCGGCCGCCGGCGGCGCCGCCAGGACGACGAGCAGGCAGGCCCCCACCAGGGAGCGGGTCATCGGTGTCCTCCCGGCGCCCCGGCGGCCCTCACCGGGCGTCGAGCTGGCGGGCGAGCGCGGCGCGCTCGGTCACGGGCAGGTCGCAGGCATAGTCGCGACAGACGTACGCGGTCGCCCTGCCCTCGATCGGCTCGCGCCCCTCGAGGAGCGGCAGCCCCGCCGCCGCGCCGGGGTCGTCCCCGACCACGCCGGCCACCACCCGGTTCGGCAAGTAGCGGCCGAAGACCTCGCGCCGCAGGTCGTCGAGCCCGCCGTCCGGCGTCGCGGACACGAGCGCCACCTCGACCCGCGGCCCCAGGTGGAAGTCGAGGGCGCACAGGAAGCGCCCGAAGCCCGTCGGATGGCGCGCCATGAGGTCGGCCACGGGGCGCAGGGCGGCGAGCGCGCGCGACTCGTAGGTGGCGTCGCCGGTGAGCACGGCGAGGCGCAGCAGCGTCTCGATCGTCACCGAGGTGCCGGAGGGCACGGCGTTGTCGAACAGGTTGCGGGGCCGCACGATCAGCCGCTCGTGGTCGTGGCCGGTGTCGTAGAAGCCCTCGAGCCCGTCGTCCCAGAAGAGGCGGATCGTCTCGTCGGCCAGCCCGCGCGCCGCGTCGAGCCAGCGTCGCTCGAGCGTGGCCTCGTAGAGCTCGACCAGCGCCGCGGCCACCATCGCGTGGTCCTCGAGGTAGCCCTTCAGCTTGGCCTGCCCGTCCCTCCACGTGCGCAGCAGCCGCCCCTCGGGGCGCATGGCGGTCAGGAGGAACTCGGCGTTCCGGCGCGCCGCGTCCAGGTAGTCCGGCCGTCCCAGCGCGCGCCCGGCCTCGGCCAGGGCCCGGCACGCCAGGCCGTTCCAGGCCGCCAGCACCTTGTCGTCCCGGCCCGGCCGCACGCGGCCCTCGCGCGCCTCCCAGAGCCGCTGCCGCAGCGGCGCGACGGCGGCCGGGTCGGGCTCGCCGGCCACGAGGAGGATGTTCGTGCCCTCGAAGTTCGGGCCGCGGTCGACACTCCAGTACGCGAGCGCCCGGTCGGCGTCCGCGCCGAGCACGCGGCGGATCTCGTCCGCGCTCCAGACGTAGAACTTCCCCTCGTGCCCCTCGGAGTCCGCGTCCTCCGCGGAGTGAAAGCCGCCGGCGGGATCGGCCATGTCCCGCAGCAGGTAGTCGAGCGTCTCCTCGCAGATCCGCCGGTGCTCGGCGTCCCCGAAGGCGAGCCAGGCGTGCAGGTACAGGGAGGCGAGCTGGGCGTTGTCGTAGAGCATCTTCTCGAAGTGCGGGACCAGCCACCGGGCGTCCACCGAGTAGCGCGCGAACCCGCCGCCCAGCTGGTCGTAGATCCCGCCGCGCGCCATCCGCCGCAAGGTCGTCTCCACCATGGTGCGGGCATACGGGTTGCCGGTCCGCCGCCAGCACCGCAGCACGAACTCCCACACCATCGGCTGCGGGAACTTCGGGGCGCCGCCCAGCCCACCCCACTCCTCGTCGAACTGCGCGCGGAGGCCCTGGAAGGCGGACATGAGCGCTTCGTCGGTGAGCAGCGTGGTGGCCCGCCGGAGCCGCTCGGTCTGCCCGAGCGCGCCGACGATCGACTGCGCCGACTGCAGCACCTCGGCCCGCCGCTCTCGCCACGCCTCGGCGAGGGCGTGCAGGAGCCGGGGGAAGGCCGGCAGCCCGTGCCGGTCGACCGGGGGGAAATAGGTGCCGCCGTAGAACGGCGTGCCGTCCGGGGTCAGGAAGACCGTCATGGGCCAGCCGCCGTGTCCGGACATCGCCTGCACGGCCTGCATGTAGATGTGGTCGACGTCCGGGCGCTCCTCGCGGTCGACCTTGACGTTGACGAAGTGCTCGTTCATCACCGCGGCGATGCCGGCGTCCTCGAACGACTCGCGCTCCATGACGTGGCACCAGTGACAGGCCGAGTAGCCGACGGACAGGAGCACGGGACGGTCCTCGGCGCGCGCGCGGGCGAACGCCTCCTCGCCCCACGGGTACCAGTCGACGGGGTTGTGGGCGTGCTGGAGCAGGTACGGGCTCGTCTCGCGTCCGAGGCGGTTCGCCACGGCGTCGCTCAGCGCCGAGGCCCGGCGGCCGCGCGGTCCCTCGTCGCGGAAAGCGGCAGGTCGCTGACGACGGCGGCCACGGCCGCCTCGCCGACCCGCACGGCGACGGCCGTCCCCGCGGCCGCGTGCTCCCGGCGCACGAAGGCGAGCGCGACCGGGCGCTCGAGCCCGGGGGACAGCGCGGCGCTCGTGACGACCCCGACCACCGCGCCGCCCGCCACGACCTCGCTGCCCGGCGCCGGCACCGTCGCGCCGTCCAGCACGAGCCCGCGCAGGCGACGGTTGACGTGGCCGCGGTCCCGGATGCGGACGACGACCTCCTGGCCGGGGTAGCAGCCCTTCGAGTAGGACACCAGCGCCCCGGACGGGATCTCCGGCAGCAGCACCGAGGGGCCCACGTCGGCGCCGAAGCGCGGCGTGCCGGCCTCGATGCGAAGCGGCTCGAAGGCGCGCCGCCCGACGGGGCGGGCGCCCGCGTCCCGGATCGCCGACCAGAGGGCCGCCGCCGCGCCGGCCGCGGCCACGAGCCAGACCTCCGGCTCTCCCGTCTCCCCCGCGCCGCGCACGACGCGCACCGGCGTGCCGTCGACGTCGCCCGCGGCGTGCGACCACGCCGGCTCCGCCGGCCGCGTCCCGGCGAGCCGCTCGCCGAGCGTGAGAGCGTTCGGCCCGGCGAGCAGGAAGAGCGCCAGCGTCCCCGTGACGTCCTCGAGGCCGACCTTCTCCGAGAACAGATAGTGGTCGAGCATCTCGACGGCCCGCGCTCCGAGGCCGGGCGGCGTGACGAGCAGGATGCGATCCTCGAGGACCCAGACCCGCAGCAGGACCTGGACCTTGCCGTGCACGTCCAGCAGCGTCGCCGCGCACCCCCGTCCCGGGTCCAGCGCCTTGATCTCGTTGCTCAGCAGGGCGTGGAGGAAGGTCGCGCGGTCGCGGCCGGTCACCTCGACCACGCCGTGGTCGCTCCGGTCGAGCAGGCCGACGTCCTCGCGCACGGCACGGTACTCGGCGGCCGGATCGCCGTAGTCGAGCGGCATCTCGGACTCGAGGCGCGACGCCATGGGGCCATTCTAAACCCGGCGCCGAGCGGGGCCGCCGGCGGCTGCGTGCTAGACTGCGCGCCGTGCGATCGCCGGCGCCCGCGCTCGTCGCCCGCTTCCAGCGCCGCCTGCTCGCCTGGTACGCGCGTCACGGGCGCGACCTGCCCTGGCGCCGCACGCGCGTGCCGTACCGCGTGCTGGTCTCGGAGATCATGCTGCAGCAGACCCAGGTCGAGCGGGTGCTGCCCAAGTACCGCGAGTTCCTCCGGCGCTGGCCGACCCTGCGGCGCCTCGCGACGGCGTCGGCCGACGAGGTGCGGCGGGCCTGGTATCCGCTCGGCTACAACGTCCGCCCGGTCCGGCTGCACGCCATCGCCCGGGAGAGCGTCGCGCGCTACCACGGCCGCCTTCCCGACACCGCGGACGGCCTGCGGGCGCTGCCGGGGGTCGGCCGCTACACGGCCGGCGCCCTGCTGTCCTTCGCGTTCGGCCGCGACGCGGCCGTGCTGGACACCAACGTGCGCCGGGTCCTGACCCGGGTGTTCCTGGGCCCGCGCCGGACCGCGCGTCTGCGCGGCGACCGCGCCCTCTGGGCGCTCGCCGAGCGGCTGGTGCCGCGGGGACGCGCCTACGACTTCAACCAGGCCCTGATGGACTTCGGCGCCACCTGGTGCACGCCGCGCCGGCCGCGCTGCTCGCCCTGCCCCATGCGGTCCTTCTGCGCGTCCTCGCCCCGGCCCGCGGCGACGCGGGCCCGCGGCTGAGCGGTCGGTGCCGCTCGTCATCGAGGTCGCCGCCGCGCTCATCCGCGACGCCGGAGGCCGGTATCTGATCACGCAGCGGCGCCGCGGCTCGCACCTGGCCGGGTTGTGGGAGTTCCCCGGCGGCAAGCTGGAGGCCGGCGAGACGCCTCGCGACTGCCTGCGCCGCGAGCTCGCGGAGGAGCTCGGCGGCACGTTCGCCGTCGGCGACCTCGTCGAGATCGTCCGCTGGGAGTATCCGGACCGCACCGTCGTCCTGCACTTCTACGACTGCCGCCTCGAGGCCGGCGCGATCGTGCCGCAGGAGGATCAGGCGATGCGCTGGGTGGAGGCCGAGCGGCTGGCCGAGCACGAGTTCCCCCCCGCGGACCGCGAGCTCATCGACCGCCTGCGGGCGCGCCGCCCTCCGCCGGGGTGACGGCGAACACGGGGTGGCGCCCCGCCTCCGCCCCGAACGCCTCCACCGGAGCGTGGGCGGGCGCGTCGAAGAACGGGCGCGTCACCGGCACCCTCGTGGCGTAGGTTTTCAGGATGGGCGCCCGGGCCTCCGCGGGCAGCTCGTCCAGCCGCACGGTCTCGTCGCGGCCCCCGCGGCGGAGCCGCGCGCGGCCCGCGGCCCGGACGTTGCGCACCCAGCCCACCTCGCCGTAGGGCGCGACGAGCCATCGCCGCCCGTCGTGCTCGACGAGGGTGACCGGCGTGGACCTGGCCACGCCCGTGCGGCGGCCGGGCACGGTGAGGAGGACGGTGTCCCGCGGGCCGAGCCCGAGCGGGAGGAGCGCGCGGACGAGCGCGTTCAGCAGCCGGCGGGCGGGCCCGAGCCGGTAGGCGCGCCCGCGCCGCCCGCTCACCGGCCGGCGGGCAGCCGCCGCACCGTGCGCGCGATCGACGTCAGGGCGTCGACGTGCGCGGGCGGCGCGGTGCCCGGGCCGACGAGGCCGAAGACGACCACGCGGGTCACCCGCGGGCCCGACACGTCGAAGGCGTAGATCGGGCCACGCTCGCGCGAGCGGGCCGGGGCCGCGCCGCGGAACCGCTCGACCTCCCGCAGGGTGACCGCCTGCCCTCCCACCCCGTGCGCCGACGCGAACGAGGCGGTCCGCGCCGCGGTCGGACACTGTACGGAGGACACGGGGCCATCGAGGTCGCAGTAGGTCCGGGCGACGTAGACGCCGAGGGCGCCGGCGCCCGCCGACGTCCCCTCGGGCAGGAGCGCCCGGTACAGCTCGTCGAGGTCCTGCAGGACGACGCGCACGACCGGGGTGTCGCCGCCGGCCGCCGGGTCGCGGAGGGTCACCGTCCGGGTGCCGTGACGGGCGGGCGGCGCGTCGACCGACCACCCGGCGGGGACGCTGAACTCGAGCCCCGCGCGCCCGTCGCGGAAGACCTTCCATCCCGACGGCTGGGCGCCGGTCGCGAGCGGCGTCCCCCCCGCGAGGACGAGGGTGACGACGAAGGCGACGACGGATCGCATCGCTCGCTACTGTACCGCACCTCCGGTGTACACTCCCCCCGCCTGCCGTCGCCGATCTCGAGGGGACCGATGCCGGGCTCGTCCCGCGGTTGTCGGGCCCCCGATGACGCGGTAGAACATTCGGCCAGGAGGACCGTCACATGCGAAAGCGGGTCGCGGTGGAGAGCGCGGGCGAGGCGTATCTCGAGCTCCTCGCCGCGCGCGGCATCGAGTACTTCCTCGGCAACGCGGGCACGGACTTCGCGCCGATCATCGAGGCCTACGCCAAGCGCGAGGCGCAGGGGCAGGTGCTGCCGCGGCCGATCACGGTGCCGCACGAGACGCCGGCCGTGGCCATGGCCCACGGCTACGCCATGGTGACCGGGCGCCCGCTCGCGGTCATGGTCCACGTCATCGTCGGCGCCGCCAACGCGCTGGGCGGGATCATCAACGCCGCCCGGGCCAACGCTCCCATCTTCTTCACCGCCGGCCGCAATCCCCTCACCGAGGGCTCGCTTCCCGGCGCGCGCAACCGGCAGATCCACTGGGCGCAGGAGT
>JAICGY010000217.1 GCA_025922915.1 Candidatus Methylomirabilota bacterium
CGAGGACCTCCACTGGATAGACGGCGAGACCCAGGCACTGCTCGACAGCCTGATCGACAGCCTGGGGTCAGCGCGCCTCTTGCTCCTCGTCAACTTCCGCCCCGAATACCAGCACGCCTGGGGCGGCAAGACGTACTACCAGCAGGTCCGGATCGATCCCCTGCCGCCCGAGAGCGCCGATGAGCTGCTCGATGCGCTTCTTGGGCCTGACGCAGAACTCGGCGCGCTGAAGCGAATTCTGATCGAGCGCACCGGAGGAAAGACGGCTCTCGTCTCGGCGAAAGACGCGCTGGGAATGGCGACCGATATTCATCCCCTCTCGAGCCTCGCAAGCGTCAACATGCTCGCCGACTCGGTCCACAGCGCGCGGTGAGCTGGAGACGGCCGTGCCATTTCTCGAGCGCGCGTTGTTCGTCGCGTGTTGGTTCTCGTACCCAGTTGGGAAGGGGCTCATAAAACAAAGGGCGCTGGTTCAAATCCAGCCCCGCAACCACGCAGGGACAAGGAATTGACAGCGGTCAGCCCCCGCTCTAGGGCGGAGAGGCGGCCGCCACCACCCGGTTGCGGCCCCGGCGCTTGGCCTCGTCGACGGCGTCGTCGGCGGCCGCCAGGAGGGGCTCGGGGGCGTCCCGGCCCGGACCGAGCGCCGCCACGCCGAATGAGGCCGTGAGCCGGGCGCCCTGGAAGTCGTGGCTCTCGATCGCTCCCCGCAGCCGCTCGGCGTACGCGAGCGCGCCCTCCTGCGGAGTGTTGGCGAGGACGACGGCGAAGCGGTCGCGCCGGGCCCGGGCCAGCACCGTGAAGCGCCGTGACTGACGGCGGAGCAGGCCGGCCAGCTCCCGCAGCGTGCGGCCCGCCGCGCCCGCCCCCTCACGCTCGGTGACCCGGCGGAAGCCGTCGACGTCGACGGCCACGACCGAGACCGGGTCCCCCCACCGGGCGTGCCGACCGCTTTCCTCGGCCAGGCGGAGCTCGATGTACCGGCGGTTGAACAGGTCCGTGAGCCCGTCGCGGAACGTGCGCGCGTCCAGGTGGGCCCGGTGCACGATCATGGCGGCGAGGCCGGCCATGGCGCGGGCGACCGCCTCGTCCTCCTCGGTGAAGCCGACGATGACGTCGGGCGCGACGTGGGCATTGACCAGCTGCAGCACGCCGAGCACCGTCTGGTCCGGGGCCGGCAGCGGCACCGCCAGGAGCGAGCGCGTCCGGTAGCCACGCGCCGCCGCCCCGGCGTCGAAGATGGGATCGCCGGGATAGGTCGCGTCCACGTCCTCGACGTTCACCGCCTGGCCCGTGGTGACGACCAGCCCAGGGAGGCTCGGACGGTCCAGCCCGATGGCCTCGCCCTGCAGACGGCGCATCTGGCGTTCCCCCAGCCGCGCGCTGAGCAGATCGTTCTGCACGGTGACGGGCTCGAGACGCTCGCCGTCGCGGAGGAGGATGGCGCCCGCCTCGGCCCGGGTCAGCCGCCGTGCCTCCCGGAGCAGGCGCTCGAGGAAGGCCCGCGTGTCGGGCTCTCGGACGACCGCCCCGGCGAGCTCGAGCAGGCTCTGCTCCAGCCGGGTGAACCCGTAGCCGGGCACCGGGAGGCGGAGGTCGAGGGGGAGAGCAGTCGACTCCGTGCTCATGCGGCGCTCCACCTCGGGCTCGCGGCTCGGCCCGCCGCGCTCTCTCGATGACCGCCCTCGTGGGCGCCGATGAACCGGATCGAACTGAATCTACACTACCACGCGGGCCCGGCGCACCGCCAGATCCGTGTCAATCTGGCGTCATGTGACCGGTGCCGTGTCACCATTTTGTCACCCGCGGGGAAGGGGGACATTTCAAGGCCTTGCAGAGCGCCATTTTTGACGCCATTGACACTTGGTGCGGTCCTTGCCATGGCGGCACCCCGGAATGGCGACCACGACGACAGACCGCGAAGACTCCGTCCGGACGTACCTCCGAGAGATGGGCAAGGTCCAGCTCCTCACACGGGAGCGGGAGATCGCCCTGGCCAAGCAGATCGAGGAAGCACGGGACGAGGTGACCCTCGGCCTGCTCCGGCTCGACATCACTCGCGAGCGCCTGGCCGCCCTGGCCGCCGACCTCGCCGAGGACCGGATCGCGCTGGACGAGGTGGTGGACATCCCCTCGGACGATGGCGACGACGCCGCACGGGCGGCGCTGGCGCGGCGGGTCGCGCGCGGGCTCCGCGAGGTGGACGCGCTCCTCGGCGAGGGCGCCGGGCTCGAGCAGCGGGCGCATCGCCTGCCGGCCCGTGACGCGCGCCGGACGACGCTCGAGGGCCGGGCGCGCGAGCTGCGGCAGCGCGCGCTGAAGCGGCTGCGGGCGCTCCGCCTCGTCGGCACGGTCTTCGACTCGGAGGACGCCGGGTCGCCCGGTCTCGTGCAGCGGCTGGCCGCGATCGCGAGCAACGGGGCGCCGGCCGCGGTGAAGCGGCTCGCCGCCAGCGTGCAGGCCACGCGCGAGCGCGGCCTCGCCGCCCGCCGGGCGATGGTGGAGGCCAACCTCCGCCTCGTCGTCTCCGTGGCCAAGCGCTACGCCACGCGCGGGCTGCCGCTGCTCGACCTCATCCAGGAAGGCAACATCGGCCTGATGCGCGCGGTCGAGAAGTTCGAGTACCGACGGGGCTACAAGTTCTCGACCTACGCGACCTGGTGGATCCGGCAGTCCATGACGCGCGCCATCGCCGATCAGGCCCGCACCATCCGGCTGCCCGTCCACATGGTGGACCGCATCAACCGGCTCTCGCGCGTGGCCCGGACGCTCCTGCAGGAGCTGGGGCGCGAGCCGAGCCTCGAGGAGATCGCGGTCCGGGCGGAGATGCCGCTCGAGCGGGTGCGGGCCGCCTTCGAGGCCACCGGCGAGCCGATGTCGCTCGAGACGCCGGTCGGGGACGACGAGGACTCGTTCCTCCGCGACTTCATCGAGGACCGCGAGACCGGCTCTCCGTACGAGTCGGCCGTCACGACGGCCTGCCGTGAGCGGGTGAGCACCGTGCTGTCCACCCTCAAGCCCCGCGAGGCGCGCGTGCTCAACCTCCGCTACGGCCTGAGCGACGGCATCGAGTGGACGCTGGAGGACGTGGGGCACGAGTTCACGGTCACCCGGGAGCGCATCCGCCAGATCGAGGCCCACGCGCTGCGCCGGATGCGGCACCCGACGCGCGCCCGTCGCCTCGAGGTCTTCTCGCAGCACTGACGGCCACGGCGGGATCCCCCGCCGCCCGTGATACCTTGCCCAGCGCCATGGCCGGCGCGCTGGCGGGGCTCCGGGTCCTCGATCTCGCGACCTTCGTCGCCGCCCCCTTCTGCTGCACCCTCCTGGCGGAGTTCGGAGCGGAGGTCATCAAGGTCGAGCAGCCCGGGCGTGGCGACGACCTGCGCCGGCTGGGCACGCCGGCCCGCGACGGGCTGTCGTGGTGGTGGCTGTCGGAGGCACGGAACAAGAAGTCGATCTCCTGCAACCTCCGGGCGCCCGAGGGCCAGGCCCTCGTCCGCCGCCTCGTGGCGCAGACGGACGTCCTCGCCGAGAACTTCCGGCCCGGCACGCTCGAGCGCTGGGGCCTGGGCTGGGAGGACCTCCGCGCCGTCAATCCTCGCCTCGCCATGGTCCGGATCTCCGCCTTCGGGCAGACGGGGCCCTACCGCGAGCGGCCCGGCTTCGGCCGGATCGCCGCGGCCATGGGAGGGCTCTCGTACCTGTCCGGCTACCCCGACCGGGCGCCCGTGCCGCCCGGGACGCCGACCGTTCCCGACTACCTGGCGGGCGTCATGGGCGCGCTCGGCGCGCTCATCGCCCTGCGGCACCGCGAGGCGACCGGGGAAGGGCAGGTGGTGGACGTCGGTCTCTACGAGCCGATGCTCCGCATGCTCGACGAGCTGATCCCGGTCCACGGCGCGACGGGACGGGTGCGCGAACGCATCGGCTCCGGGACCGAGTACGTCGTCCCGCACAACCACTACCGCGCCCGGGACGCGCGGTGGATCGCCATCGCCTGCACGAACGACCGGATGTTCGAGCGCCTCGCCGGGGCCATGGGCCGGCCCGACCTCGCCGTCGCGTTCCCGACGATGGCCGAGCGCCTGCGCCGGCGCGACGAGCTCGACGGCCTGGTGCAGGAGTGGGTCGGCACCGCCGATGCCGCCGACGTGCTCGCTCGCCTCGACCGCGCCGAGGTCCCGTGCGGGCCGGTGGCGAGCGTCCGGGATCTCTTCGAGGATCCGCACGTGCGCGCCAGGGGCAACATCGTCGAGTGGCCGAGCCCGCTCGGCGGCCTCCTCGCCATGGCGGGCGTCGTGCCGCGGCTGAGCGCCACGCCGGGTGTGGTCGAGACCCTGGGCCCGCTCGAGGTGGGCGCCCACAACGAGGAGATCTACGCCGGCCGGCTCGGGCTCGGCAGGGACGAGCTGGCCCAACTGCGGGCGCGGGGCGTGATCTGACCGCGTGCGTGACACGGCGGTGCACGCCGAGGTCCACGAGGCGGCGGACGGGAGCGCCGGCGGCCCCGTCGTGGTGAACGGCTTCGCGCGCTGGCGACCGGCCGGGGGCCGGGGCGCCGCCCGGGCGCTGCTGCGCCTGGCGCTGCTCGTCGGCGCCCCCATGCCCGTGGCCGCGGCGCACAATCTGCGGGCGCTGGCCCGCTTCGACGTCCGGGGCCAGCTGGCGGCCGTCCGTCGCCCCACGCTCGTCGTGGCGGGCGCGTGCGATCGCACGGTGCCGCTCGCCGCCAAGCGGGCCCTCGCGCGCGGCATTCCCGGCGCGCGCCTGGTGGTCGTGCCGGCCTCCGGGCACGCGACGCCGATGGACCGGGCCGACGCGTTCAACCGCCTCGTGCTCGGCTTCATCGCCGCGCACTGAGCGCCCGGCCGGTGCGCTAGAATCCGCCCCCGTGTGGATCGTCCTCGCCCTGGCCGCCGCCCTCTTCCAGGTGCTCAGGAACTCGACGATGAAGCGGCTGGGCCACGCCCTCGACGAGTACATCAACGTGTGGGGGCGCTTCACGTTCCTCCTGCCCTTCGCCCTCATCGCCTGCATCGTCACCGGCTGGCCGGCGATCCAGCCCGGGTTCGTCCTCTGGTGCCTGGCGTTCGGCGTGACGCAGACGCTGTCGACGCTCGCCCTGTCGAAGGCGCTCAAGCTCTCGGCGATCTCGCTCGTGACGGCGCTCTGGAAGGTGAGCCTGCTCGTCCTGCTCGGCATGGCGTGGATCACGGTCGACGAGCGCCCGAGCCTGCTCGGCGTCGCCGGCGTCGTGCTGAGCGCGGCGGGCGTGTACCTGCTCAACGTGACGCGCGCCCGCCTGGGACCCTGGGAGCCGCTCCGGGTGCTGATCACCGACCGCGGACAGCGGTACACCCTGCTGGCCGCGCTCTTCTATGCGCCGAGCGTCATCACGATCAAGCAGGCGATCCTGGCCTCGAGCACCGCCGTCGGAACGTTCGGCGCCTACCTGGCGGCGAGCCTCATCATGACGCCCCTGGCCCTGCGCACCTCGGCCCGCCACTTCGGTCAGGTGCCGCGCTACTGGCGCGAGTTCGTGGGGCTCGGGCTCTTCGCCGCGCTCACCACGCTGAGCCAGGGCAAGGCCTACACCCTCACGCTCTCCTCGTACGTCGAGGCGGTGAAGCAGGTGGAGATCCTCTTCGCGATGGCGATCGGTGTCCTGGTGTTCGGCGAGGCCCAGCGGGTCCGCGAGTCCGCGGTGGGCGCGATCGTGATGCTGCTCGGGATGGTCCTGCTCGCGCTCGCCTCCCGCTGACGGGGCGCACGCGCTCCGCCGGCGCCCGGGGCCCGCCGGGCGTCCGCGCCGCCCGGCGCCCCGGGGCTAGCCGGACAGGGCCTGCTCGGCCTGTCGCACGCGCCGCGAGAGCGTCGCCATCAGGCTCTGCGTCAGCTCGGGCGCCTCGCGGAGCAGCGTCGAGAAGTCCCGCCGCTTGATGACGAGCAGCCGCAGCGGAGTGTCGGCGACGACCGTCGCCGAGCGCGGGCCGCCGTCGAGCAGGCTCATCTCGCCGAAGTAGTGGCCGGGCGCCAGGCGGCCGCGCTTGCGGGGCGAGACCTCGACGCGGGCCGAGCCGTCGAGGATCAGGTAGAACTCGTCTCCCGGCTCGCCGGCGCGCGCGAGGACCGTCCCCGCCGGGACCTCCACGATCTCCGAGATCTTCGCGATGGCGCGCAGCTGGCGCTGCGAGCAGCCCCCGAAGAGCTCGACCTCCTCCAGGCGGGCGACGCGATCGTCCCGCGTGATCCGGCCCCCGAAGAAACTGGCGCCGCGCGGCTCGCCGCGCGCGTTGTACCCGATGGACCCGTCGAGGATGCGACTGATCAGTTCCATGACGCGCTCCTCACCCGAGCTCGGGGCGCTTGCCGTGCACCGCGCGCACCTCGGTCTTGATGCCGCCGCGCACGCTGAAGTCACCCACGACCTCGAGCCAGCGGGGTCCGGCGGCGGCCACGAAGTCCTCCAGGATCCGGTTGACGACGTCCTCGTGGAACGCCCCCTCGTCGCGGTACGACCAGAGGTAGAGCTTGAGCGACTTCAGCTCCACCAGGTGCTGGTCCGGCACGTAGCGGATGCGGATGGTCGCGAAGTCCGGCTGGGCGGTCAAGGGGCAGACGCACGTGAACTCCGGCGCCGTCATCGTGATCTCGTAGTCACGCGTCGGGTGCGGGTTGGGCACGACCTCCAGGCGCCGGGACGGCCGCGTGGGCACGTCGCGATTATACCCGCCCGGCCCGCCGGGGGGCGTCAGCGGCTGGCGAGCCCGATCCCGGCGGCGACGGCGAGGCTCGCCACCGCGAGCTCCCAGGTGAGGTCGTCGCCGGTGACGAGCGCGGCCGCCACCACGCCGAAGATCGGCTGGGTGAGGAAGAGGGAGGCGAGCGCGCTCGGGCGGTAGCGCTTGAGGAGCCAGAGGTTCACGACGAAGTTGAAGCCCGCGATCAGGACGCCCTGGTAGGCGATGGATGCGGCGAGGCGGCCCGTCCACCGGGTCGGCTCGGGCTCGAGCAGGGCGGAGCCGAGCAGGAAGAGCGCCGTCCCGATCGCGGCCTGCGAGAGGAGCAGCTTCACGGGGTCGAGGTGCTGGACGGCCCGGGCCAGGTAGACCGTCCGCTCGGCGAGGAGGACGGCGCTGAGGAACATGATGCCGTCCCCGAGCAGGGTGGGCGAGCCGGTGGCCGCCTGGCGCGCGAAGAGCACCACGATGCCCGCGTACGCGACGAGCGTGCCGGCGAGCCGCCGCAGGGTGAGGCGATCCCCGGGGATCA
>JAICGY010000218.1 GCA_025922915.1 Candidatus Methylomirabilota bacterium
CGCGCCGGTGACGCCGGCCTCGACATCCGGAAACTGCCGGCGGAGGTCCGCGATCGCGCGCCGGACCGTGCGGATCGCCTCGTGCTCGGCGGCGAAGGTGCGCGGCGAACTGGCAAGGTCGATCACGACGTAGAGCAGCTGCCGGTCCTGCGACAGGAAGTAGCCGCCGTCCGGGGCGCGAATCGGGGCGCCGAACACGTTCGTCCAGGGCGACCGGTACGGGCGGCCGTCGATCGCCTCCGACGTCTGGACCAGGAGATCGCCGAGGAAGCGGGTGGGAGCCTGGGGCGCGTCGTCCGGGGCGCCCGCGCCGAAGACGTCCGGCAGGAACGTCGCGCCGATGTACTGGTTGATGCCCTGCACGAGCCGATCGAGCGTCGGTGTGGCGGCGAAATCGGCGAGCAGCTCTTCCTGGCTGGCCACGGTCCGCAGGGTCTCGCGCAGGGTGTCGAGCGGCACGTACAGCAGGGCGTGCGCCTGGAGCCGGGTGGCGTCGACCTTGTAGCTGATGCGCGTGGTCCCCAGGGCTCCGTCGCGCAGGACGCTCGCCAGACGAGCCGCGTAGGCGGCGGACGTCTCGACCGTGGGGCTCTGCACGACGACGACGATGTCCTCGAGCTGGCCGAAGTCCTCGGCGTAGTCCTTGTAGAGCGTGGCGTACGGCTGGTGGAGCGGGAGCAGGTGGAACTTGGACGTCTCCAGGCTGAGTCCGAGCGCGGTGTAGCCGACACCGACCGCGGCCAGGACGAGGGCGGCGACGACCGTCAGCGCCGGCCGGGCGCAGGAGAGCCGAACAACCGTCTGGAGGATGCGGCCGGTCAGCGACAGGGGGAGCATCGTGCGTCACCCGCGCGGGGTCACCTCTGCGCCTTCCCGCCGGCCGGAGACGCCGAGGCCGCCGCGAATTCCGCCTCGTTCGCCTCGAGCCGTGCCACGAGCGCCTCGAAGGAGGAGGTGCGGATGATCTTGTTGAACTGGGCCCGGTAGTTCGCCAGCAGGCTGATGCCATCCATGCTGAGGTCGTACACGCGCCAGTGCCCGCCCCGGCTGCGCATCCGGTAGTCGACGGGCATCGTGCTTCCGTTGCTCAGTGGGATCGTCGTCCGCACGACGGCGTAGTCGTCCTGGACCGTGTCGCCCAGGAAGGTCACGCGGGCGGCGGACCCGTGCTGGTCCACCTTGGCGATGTACGAGCGCTGGATCAGCTCGGTGAAAAGGCGCGCGAACTCCAGGCGCTCGGCCGACGTTCGCCTGTCCCAGTGCTGGCCCAGCGACCGCCTGGCCATGTCGTCGAAGTCGAAGATCTCGCCGGCGACCTTGCCGATGGCCGCGCGACGCTGCTCGCCCCGTGGCTCGCCGGCCAGCGCCGGGTCGTGCAGGATGCCGACGACGCGGTCGACGCCGGCCCGCAGCTGATCGGTCGGCGGGCCGGCCCACGCCCGGCACACCGGCGACACCGCCAGCAGGAGCGTCACGGTCACGATGAGGCGCGACTGATGCCTGGTCATGGAGGTTCTCCTCAGGCTAAAGGGTAGGCGCCCCGGCGCCGCGAGACCATTGAACCTTGGTCAGGGGCCGTTTGCCTTAGGTGCACTGGAACCGCCGGGTGCGGTCGGATACGGTCGAGGCAGGAGGAATGCCGATGAGACCTCTTGCTCCGGTCGTCGTGTTCGTCGTCATGCTCGCGCTGCTCCTTCCCACCGCCGCGGCCCCCGCCGACGACGCGAAGGTCAAGGAGGGGATGAGTCAGGTCGAGCGTGGTGCCAAGAAGATCCCGAGCAGCCAGATCGGCGAGGGCGTCCAGGAGACGGCCAAGGGCGTCGGGACGACGGTGTCCGAGGGCGCGAAGTACAGCGGGGACAAGCTGAAGGAGGCCGGACAGGCCGCGGAACCGCCGGCGAAGAGCGCCTGGGGCCACGCGCGTGACGGCGCCGCCAGCGTGGGGCGCAGCGTCAAGAGCTTCTTCACGAACCTGTTCTCGGACTGATGCAGGACTGATGCAGGCGCGGGAGATCCCGAGGGGGCAGCCGACCCGACGCGCGTGTTAGACTTCGAGCGCTGCCACCTCGGCCTTCATGGCTGACGCACCTGGCGTCGAGACCCCGGTGACGTGGCGTTCGCGCGAACTCGAGACCCGGGGGACCCTCATGTACCGTCCGACCACGGTCGATTTCTGGGGCGAGCTGGACGCCGATCTCCTCCGCTGCCTGGCCGAGCGACACGGCGCGATGACGCCCGCGGAGATCGGGCGGACCCTCGGCCTGTCCGAGCAGGCGGTCTGCTCGATCGTCGGCATGCTGGCCGAGGCGGGCAAGGTGCGGATCACCTCGGTGGAGCGGATCGGCTAAGAGCGGGGGCGCGCCCTGGAGAAGGAGTCCTTCGAAAGTCCCATCCGCGCCGAGCTCTTCGGCCTCGAGCGGCTCGAGCAGCACGCCGAGAGCCTCGCCGCCGCCCAGCCCGTCATGACCCGGTCGAGCCGGGGGCGGCGACTGCTGGCGCGCGTCGAGGACAACGGGCGCGTGCTCCGCGAGTCGTACCGCGTGATCGCCACCGCGATCCGCGAGGAGCGGGCGATCACGCCGGCGGCCGAGTGGCTCGTCGACAACTTCCACGTCGTCGACGAGCAGCTGCGCGAGATCCGCCACGACCTTCCCCCCGGGTTCTACCGAGAATTGCCCAAGCTGGCCGCGGGACCGCTCGCGGGGTTCCCCCGCGTGTACGGGATCGCCTGGGCCTTCGTGGCCCACACCGACAGCCGGTTCGATCCCGAGGCGCTCCGGCGCTTTGTCCACGCCTACCAGCGGGTGCAGCCGCTGACCATCGGCGAGCTGTGGGCGGTCGCCATCACGCTGCGCGTCGTGCTCGTGGAGAATCTCCGGCGCCTGGCGGAGAGCATCGTGCGCGGGCGCGCGGCGCGCCAGGAGGCCGACGCCCTGGCCGACGAGCTCCTCGGCGTCGGCGACGACGGGGCGGTGACGCCGAGTGCGCGCGGTCTGGCGCGGGTCGAGAGCGGGCCGCTGGCGACGGCCTTCGCCGTGCAGCTGGTCCAGCGGCTGCGCGAGCAGGACCGCGCCGTCACCCCGGCGCTCCGCTGGCTCGACCAGCGGCTCGAGGCGCAGAGGACGACCTCCGACGACATCGTGCGCCTCGAGCATCAGCGGCAGGCGGCGATGAACGTGACCGTCCGCAACGTGATCCTGAGCATGAGCCTGATGTCCTCGCTGGACTGGACGGAGTTCTTCGAGGCCGTCAGCCTCGTCGACGAGGTGCTGCGGGCCGGCCCGAACCACGCGGCGATGGATTTCGCCACCCGCGACGCCTACCGGCACGCGGTCGAGGAGCTGGCGCGGGGCGCGGGCCGGTCGGAGCTGGACGTCTCGCGCGAGGCCATGGCCCACGCGCAGCGCGCCGACGCCGCCGCGGACGACCGGCGGGCGGACCCCGGCTTCTATCTCGTCGGCCACGGGCGAATGGCCTTCGAGGCGACGCTCGGCTACCGGGCGCCGCCGCTGCGCCGGTTGCTTCGCCTGTATGTCGGCCTCGCGACGCCCGGCTACCTGGGCACGATCGCCGTCCTCAGCGGGGCCCTGTTCGTCCTCCCCCTGCTCGCCGCCGGGGCGGGCGGCGTGGGACCGATGAGCCTCGCGGTCCTCGCGCTCCTGGCCATCGTCCCCGCCTCGGACCTGGCGATCGCCCTGCTGAATCGAAGCGTCACCGCGCTCGTCACGCCGGCCGTGCTGCCGCGGCTCGCGCTGCCCGGGGGCGTGCCCCCGCATCTTCGGACCCTGGTCGTCGTGCCGATGCTGCTGACCGACGTCGCGGAGGTGGAGGCCCAGATCGAGCGGCTCGAGGTGCACTACCTGGCCAACCCGGACGGCGACGTGCGTTTCGCGATCCTCTCCGACTGGACCGACGCGCCCGCGGCCCGCGTGCCGGGTGACGCGCAGACGCTCGGGGCGGCGCGCGAGGGGATCGCGCGCCTGAACCGCCGCCACGGCGGAGCGCCCGAGGGCGGCGCCCGGTTCCTTCTCCTCCACCGGCGCCGGCTCTGGAACGAGAGCGAGCAGGCGTGGATGGGCTGGGAGCGCAAGCGGGGCAAGCTCCACGAGCTGAATCGCCTCCTGCGGGGAGCGCCGGACACCAGCTTCTTGCCGCCGGACGCCGTCGCGCCCGCCGGCGTCCGCTACGTCGTCACCCTCGACGCCGACACGCGGCTGCCTCGCGACACGGTCGAGCGGCTGGTCGGCACGATGGCGCATCCCCTCAACCGGCCGTGTCTCGACCCCGGCCGCCGGCGCGTCGTGGAGGGCTACGGGGTGCTGCAGCCGCGCGTGACGCCGCCGCTCCCCGGGCGCGACGGCTCGTGGTTCCAGCGTGTGTCGTCGGGCCCGGCCGGCATCGACCCGTACGCGGCGGCGGTGTCCGACGTGTACCAGGACCTGTGGGGGGAGGGCTCGTACACCGGCAAGGGCATCTACGACGTGGACGCATTCGAGGCGGCGCTGGCCGGCCGAACGCCCGAGAACGCCCTCCTGAGCCACGACCTGTTCGAGGGGGTGTTCGCGCGGGCGGGCCTCGTGACCGACGTCGAGCTGTTCGAGACCGCGCCATCGCACTACGGCGTCGCGGCGGCCCGCCAGCACCGGTGGGCGCGCGGCGACTGGCAGCTCCTGCCGTGGATCCTGGGGCGCCAGGTCCCGGTGATCGGGCGCTGGAAGATGCTGGACAACCTGCGGCGGACGCTGTCGGCGCCGGCGGCGTTCCTGACCCTCGTCGTGGCCTGGCTGCTGCCGGGGACGTCGCCCGTGATGTGGGGCGGTTTCGTCCTCGCGACCATCGCCGTGCCCGCCCTCCTGCCGGTGCTGGGGGGCGCGATGCCCCGCCGGCGCGGCATCTCGAAACGGAGCCACCTCCGCGCCGTGGGCCGGGACGCCGCCCTGGCCGCCTCGCACGTCGGGCTCTCGATCACGATGCTCGCGTACCAGGCCTGGCTGATGGGTGACGCGATCGTGCGCACGCTCGTGCGCGTGTACGTGACGCGCCGCCGGCTGCTGGAATGGACGACGGCCGCGCAGGCGAAGGCCGGGCTCCGACTCGATCTCCGCGGCTTCTGCCGTCGCATGGCCGGTGGCGTCGCGCTCGCGGCGGCCGCGGCCGTCGCGGTGGCGTGGGGGCGGCCGGAGGCGTGGGCGCCCGCGGTGCCCTTGCTGGCGCTGTGGGCGGCGGCCCCCGCCGTGGCGCGCTGGATCAGCCTACCCCGGAGCCCCGCGCCCGCCCCGCCCCTCTCGAAGGCGGATGCGGCGGCCCTGCGGCTGGCGGCGCGGCGGACGTGGCGGTACTTCGCGACGTTCGTCGGTCCCGAGGACCATGCCCTGCCGCCCGACAACTTCCAGGAGACGCCGAGCCTGGTGGTGGCGCATCGCACGTCGCCCACGAACATCGGCCTGTATCTCCTGGCCACGGTGGCCGCGCGCGATTTCGGCTGGCTCGGCACGCTCGACACCGTCGAGCGCTTGGAGGCGACGCTCGCGTCGATGCAGCGTCTCGAGCGCTTCCGCGGCCACTTCTACAACTGGTACGACACGCGGCGCGGCGAGGTGCTGGAGCCGAAGTACGTCTCGTCGGTCGACAGCGGCAATCTCGCCGGCCATCTCATCGCGCTCGCGCACGCCGTCGAGGAGATGGCCGCCGTCCCCCGCCAGCCCCGCGCGGCGCTGGCCGGGATCGAGGACACGGTGCAGCTCGTCCGCCTGGCCGGCGAGGCGGTGGCGGCCGGTTACGGGCAGCTCGAGGAGGCTCTCGATGCCATCACCGCCGCCGTCCAGGCGCCCGCGGCGGACACGGCCGAATGGGTCTCACGGCTCTCGGAGCTGCGGGCACGCGCGCGGACCGTGCAGGAGCGCGCACGCGCGATGGTCGACGGGGACCCCGACAGCGCGCAGGCGGAGGTGCTCGCCTGGGCGGAGGCGCTCGGCGCGAGCGTCGAGAGCCACGCGCGCGACCTCGACCCGCCCGCCACGCTGGGTCGCCGTCTCGACCTCCTCGCCCGGGAAACGCGGGCGCTGGTCACCGCCATGGACTTCGGCTTCCTGTTCGACCCGATGCGCAAGCTGCTCGCGATCGGCTACCGCGTCAGCGACGGCACCCTGGATCCCGGCCGGTACGACCTGCTCGCCTCGGAGGCCCGTCTCGCGAGCTTCGTCGCGATCGCCAAGGGCGACGTGCCCGTCGCGCACTGGTTCCGGCTGGGCCGGGCCCTCACCCCGGTGGAGCTCGACTCCGTGCTCGTGTCCTGGTCCGGGTCGATGTTCGAGTACCTGATGCCGGCGCTGGTCATGCGGGCGCCGGCGGGCAGCCTGCTCGACCAGACCGCGCGGCTCGTCGTGAGCCGGCAGATCACGTATGGCGCCGAGCGCGGGGTGCCGTGGGGGGTCTCGGAGTCGGCCTACAACGTGCGGGACCTCGAGATGACGTACCAGTACTCGAACTTCGGCGTCCCGGGGCTGGGGCTCCGGCGCGGGCTCAGCGAGGACGTCGTCATCGCCCCCTATGCGACCGGACTGGCGGCGATGATCGATCCGCCGGCCGCGGTCCGGAACTTCCGGCGGCTGGCGGCGGCCGGGGGCAGCGGCGCCTACGGCTTCTACGAGGCGCTCGACTACACCGCCCCTCGGCTCCGGGACGGCGCCGAGGTCGAGGTGGTCCGCGCCTACATGGCGCACCATCAGGGCATGCTCGTCGTGGCGATCGCGAATGCCCTCCACGACGGCGCGATGCGGGCGCGCTTCCATGCCGAGCCCATGGTCCAGGCCACCGAGCTGCTGCTGCAGGAGCGGACGCCGCGCGACGTGGCGGTGGCCCGGCCGCGCGCGGAGGAGGTGCACGCCGTCGGCAACGTGCGCGAGTTCGTGCCCCCGGTCGAGCGGCGCTTCAGCTCGCCGCACGGCTCGATGCCGCGGACCCAGCTGCTCTCGAACGGGCGCTATGCGGTGATGCTGACCACGGCCGGCTCGGGCTACAGCCGCTGGCGCGACCTGGCGATCACGCGCTGGCGCGAGGACGTCACGCGCGACGCGTGGGGAACCTACGTGTTCCTCCGGGACGTCGCGACCGGCGAGACGTGGTCGGCCGGCCACCAGCCGCGCGGGGGCGAGCCGGACGGCTACGCGGTCACGTTCTCCGAGGATCACGCGGAGATCGCCCGGCGCGACGGTCCGATC
>JAICGY010000219.1 GCA_025922915.1 Candidatus Methylomirabilota bacterium
CCCTCGTAGTACCAGGCGTAGGTCCCCAGCGGGTTGAGGCCGAACGGCACGGCGGTGAACCACTGCGTGGCCGGCTCCTTGCCCGCGTAGTAGTACGCGGCCGAGTTGTACATCTCGATGGTGCCCTGCGAGCAGGCCTCGAAGACGCCGAAGGCGGGGATGAGCTCGCCGGCCGCGAAGACCTGGATCTTCAGACGACCGCCGCTCATCTCGTCGACCATCTTCGCGAACCGCTGGGCACCGCCGAGGAGGACGTCGGCGGCGGGCGGCCAGCTCGTGGGCATCCGCCACTGGTACTTCGGCTGCGCGATGACGTTCGGCGCGTCGACGACCGCGGCCGCGCCCGCCGCGGCGAGGACGCCACCCGCCTTGACGATGAACCTGCGTCGCTCCATGAGGGCCCCCCTCCAGGTTGACCAGTTGAGTGATGGGCTGCGTGGCCGGCAAAAGGTGGTCGGAGAATAGCACCGAGCCCTCGGCGCCCGCAAACCCTCGCCACGGAAGGCCGGCGCCGGCCCGCCGTCCGCCGGCGGGGCGCGCGGTGCCGGGATTCTTGACACGCCGACCCGCGCGCCGTTACATACAGACCGACTGGTCGGTCTGCCAACCACCCGAGAGGGAGGGATGCGTGCGCTTCGCCGATGCTCGCCTCGAGCCGATCCGGGAGAAGGTGGAGGCCGGGGAGCGGCTCGGCCGCGCCGAGGGCCTCACCCTCTTCGAGACGGACGACCTGCTCGGCGTCGGCGGCATGGCCGACCTGGCCAAGACGCGCCGCGAGGGCGACCGCGTCTACTTCGTCATCAACCGCCACGTCACCCCGACCAACGTCTGCGTGCTCTCCTGCTCCTTCTGCGGCTTCGCGCGGAAGCGTGGCGAGGAGGGCGCCTACGAGCACACCATCGAGGACCTGGTCGGCATGGTCCGCGACGGCGTCCGGGAGGTGCACGTCGTCGGGGGCCACCATCCCGACTGGCCCTTCGAGTACTACGAGCGGATGATCGCCGCCGTCCACGCCGCCCACCCCGAGGTGCAGATCAAGGGGTTCACGGCGGCCGAGGTGGACTACTGGTGGCGACGCTGGAGGATCGAGCCGAAGGAGGCGCTGGGCCGGCTCAAGGCGGCCGGCCTCGTCTCCATGCCGGGGGGCGGCGCCGAGATCTTCTCGCCCCGCCTGGCGAAGCTCCTCAAGTACAGCGGCAAGGCCGATGCCGATCGCTGGTGCGAGATCCACGGCATCGCGCACGCCCTCGGCCTGCGCACGAACGCGACCATGCTCTACGGCCACGTCGAGACGCTCGCGGAGCGCGTCGATCACCTGCTGCGCCTGCGCGAGCAGCAGGACGCGTCCGGAGGGTTCCTGACGTTCGTCCCCCTCGCCTACCAGGTCGGCGCCACGCGCCTCGTGCCGCGCCAGACGCCGCCGACCGACAGCCTGCGGACCATCGCCGTCGCGCGCCTGCTGCTCGACAACTTCGCCCACGTCGAGGCGTACTGGGTGACCCTGGGCGAGGCGACGGCCTCCCTCGCGCTGCACTTCGGCGCCGACGACGTCAACGGCACGCTCGAGGACGAGCGGATCCAGCACCTGTCCGGCGCCCAGACGCCGGCCGGCGTCGCCCGCGAGCAGCTCTTCCGCATGATCCGCGACGCGGGCAAGGTGCCGGTGGAGCGCGACGCGCTCTACAACGTCGTTCGCGTGTGGCCGCGCGACCCGGAGGTGACGGGATGACGGTCGCGCCGCTCGACCGCGTCGCCGGCCGCGCGCTCGGCGGCGAGCGGCTCGACCGGGAGACCGGCCGCTGGCTCCTGACCGAGGCGCCCCTGCTGGAGGTCGGACGCCTCGCCAGCGCGGCACGGTTCGCGCGCATCCCCGAGCGCCGGGTGACGTTCGTGGTCGACTCCAATCCCAACTACACGAACGTCTGCATCACCGACTGTCAGTTTTGCGCCTTCTACCGCCGGCCGGGCCATCCCGAGGCCTGGACGCTGAGCGTCGACGAGGTGCTCGAGAAGATCGCGTCCGCGGCAGCGCGGGGCGCGACGACCGTCCTCCTGCAGGGAGGTCACAATCCCTCCCTGCCCCTCGACTACTACCTGACGATCGTCCGCGAGACGCGCCGGCGCTTCCCCCAGGTGGCGGCCCACTTCTTCACCGCCTCGGAGATCCACACGATGGCCGCGGTGAGTGGCCTGGCAGTGGGCGACGTGCTCGACCGGCTGTGGGAGGCGGGGCAGCGGACGCTTCCGGGCGGTGGCGCCGAGATCCTCTCGAAGCGGGTGCGCACGCGCATCGCGCCCAAGAAGGGGGGACCGGAGACCTGGCTCCAGGTCCACCGCGAGGCCCACCGCCGCGGTTTCCGGTCGACGGCGACCATGATGTACGGCCACGTCGAGCAGGTGGACGACCTGCTGGACCACCTCGACGCCGTCCGCGACCTGCAGGACGAGCACGGGGGCTTCACCGCGTTCGTGCCGTGGTCGTTCAAGCCCGGCAACACCCTGCTCGAGAAGTGGATCAAGCACTACCAGGGTCCGAGCGCCTACCTCCGCATGCTCGCCGTCGCCCGCCTGTATCTGGACAACGTCCCCCACGTGCAGGCCTCGTGGTTCTCGGAGGGCAAGCCGACGGGTCAGGTCGCGCTGCACTTCGGCGCGGACGACTGGGGCGGCACGCTGTTCGAGGAGAACGTCCACCGGGCGGCGGACTACGTCAACACGGTCACCGTCGAGGAGATCGTCGCCCTCATCCGCGAGACCGGGTTCACGCCGGCGCGGCGCACGACCACGTACGAGATCCTCGAGACGTACTGATCGCTTCGACGCGTGGCGGGGGCGGGGGGCGGGGCTGGTGGGGGATGGGTGCGGGGGCACGCTGCCGCACCTGGCGCGGCGCGAAGTCGGCGAGCCACGAGGAACGGCCGATCTCCTACCACGCCCAGAAGACACGGCCCCCGCACCGATCCCCCACCAGCCCCGCCCCCGGCCGGCAACCCGCTTCGGATCATCGGCCACATCCCGAGATCGCGCGGTGGTGGGCGCGCGGCTCCGGCGTGTCCCGGGCATCCGGGGGGGGGTCGCGGGGGGGTTACAGGGGGTCGATCGGGGGGATGGTGGGGATGAGGTGTTTGCGGTGGGCTTCGGTGTAGAGGTGGGTGAGGGCGGCGAGGCCTTCGTCGCCGAGGCGGAGGGTGAGGTCGTTGACGTACATGAGGACGAAGCGGCGGCAGGTCTCCTTGTCGATGCCGCGGCCGTAGCGCATCGCGTACTCGAGGGCCTCGTCCACGTTGGCGTGCGCCCAGGCGATGGACTCGCGGAGGGCCTGGGACAGCGCGAGGTGGAGCTCCTCGCCGAGATCTCGGCGCACGACGTTGACGCCCAGCGGGATCGGCAAGGCGGTGTCGCGGCGCCAGGCTTCCCCGAGGTCGAGCACCTTCACGAGCCCCATCGCGGGGTGCGTGAGCTGGCCCTCGTGGATCAGCAGGCCCAGGTCGGCCTGGCCCTCCTGGACGACGGCCGGGATCTTGTCGAACGCCACCTCGATGACGGCCGGGTCGCCGCAGTAGAGCCGCAGCAGGAGCGAGGCCGTCGTGTGGCTGCCCGGGATGGCGACGACGCGCTCGGGGATCTCGCGCGAGTCCATCGGGCGGCGGGCGACGAGGACGGGGCCGTAGCCTTTGCCCATCGACGCGCCGGGATCCATCAGCCGGTACCGGTCCGCGATCAGCGTGTAGGCGGCCGCCGAGACCGCGGTCACCTCGAGCTCGGCCGTGCGCGCCCGGCGGTTCAGCGACTCGATGTCCTCCAGGACGTGGGCGATCTCCACGCCGGGAATGCCGACCTTTCCCGCCGTGAGCGCGTAGAACATGAAGGCGTCGTCGGGATCGGGGCTGTGCCCGATCCGGACCGTGCGTGGCATCGGCGGCTCCCGTGACGCAGAAGATCGCGACGCGCGAGCGGATCCTCGAGGCCGCGCTCGACGTGTTCGCGCGCAAAGGCTATCACAGGGCGGCGGTCGACGACATCGTCCGCGCCTCCGCGACGTCCAAGGGCGCCGTCTATCACCACTTCCCCACCAAGGAAGCCATCTTCCTCGCGCTCGTCGACGAGTTCACCGCCCGGCTGGCCCACGCGGTCGCCGGCGCCGTCGCCGCCCGCCACGGCGCCCTCCCCAAGGTCGAGGGCGCGCTCGCGGCCGCGCTCCAGACCTTCGCGGGCAGCGAGCAGCTCGCGCGGCTGATCCTCCTCGAGTCGGTGAGCCTCGGCTCCCGGTACCAGGCGAAGCGGGCGGAGGTGACGGGCCGGTTCGCCGCGCTCATCCAGGGCTATCTGGACGAGGCGGTGGCCGACGGCTCCATCCCGCGCATCGACACGCGGCTGGCCACGCTCGTCTGGCTGGGGGCGATCAACGAGGTCGTCGTCCAGTGGCTCCACGGGGGGCTCGAGGATCTGCCGGCCCGCGTGCCGGCGCTGACGGCGATCCTGCTGCGCTCGATCGGGCGGCCCGTGGAGTGATCCGGGCCGCGGCGCGGCTACGGCCGGGCGAAGCCGATCCGGAAGTCGCCGGCCCGGATGGCGCGGATGATGGAGTCCGCGTCCCGGCTGGCCTCGACCTCGACCCACGCGCGGCCGAAGTGGGGCGGCCGGTGGGCGTCGTCGGTCGCGATCCGGACCACCGGCATGTCCGGGCTGTCGTACAGTGGCCGGTAGAGTCCGGTGTCCGTCACCTCCACCGCCTCCACCGGCCACCCGGCGCGCCGGATCATCTCGATCCGGCCGATCGTCTCCGCCACCGAGAGCTTGTACCGCGCCGGGTGATTGAGCACGTACAGGGTCTCGCGCTCGCCCACCAGCCGTCCCACGTGCTGTGAGAGCGGGGCGAAGTTGAGCTCGATGCCGCGCAGCAGCACCAGGTCGCTCTCGAGCGCGTCGAGTGCCCGCCGGTAGGCCGGCTCCACGAGGTTCTGGTGGTCCTCGTGGTCGGTGATGGCGAGGAAATCGTACCCGAGCGCCTCGTACTCCCGGACGAGCAGCGCCGGCGAGCGGACACCGTCCGAGAACGTCGTGTGCGCGTGGAGGTTCCCGCGCAGCAGCGGCATCGGCCCTGGCCTTGCCTCAGGGGCGCGGGCGCCGCACGCGCGGCGGCGGCCCGTCCCAGGTGAAGGAGAACCCGAGCGCGAACCACCCGCTGACCTCGTGGTACGTGCTCGCCGCTGCCCCGACCGGGATGTTGGGCGCCGTCCACCCCGACAGGCCGAACTGGCCGGAGGAGTCGGGGGTCGACCACCGGACCGCGAACGGCTCGATGAACGCGGGATCGTGCTCCACCTTCGTCCCCTGGGGGTAGAGATCCGTCTCGGGCGGCCGGGTGGTCTCGTAGTGGAGCGGGGGCGGCACGACTCGCGGCTCGGGCTCCGCGGGGGGCCGGACCGTCTCGATCTCGACCTGCGCCAGCGCGGGTGCGCCGAAGGCCACGATGAGCGCCGCGAGGATGGCGATCGTCGCGAGTCTCATGCACCCATTGTACTGGACTCCGCGGCGACGCGCCCGGCGAAAGCCGGGCCGTCAGCCCGCCTGCTCGGGCAGGGCCACGTTGCCGTTGGGCTCGCGGCTCCGGATGGCGACGACCGTGCGGCCCGCGCCATCCGTCACCTCGAACTCCTCCGCCAGGCGCTGATCGAGCAGCCGCTGCACGAGCTGCTCGCGCTCGGGACCGGCGGGCGGCAGGAGGTGCGACTTCCAGCGCATCACGAAGTACCCGCGGCTCACGTGGGGCAGGCGCGCCTCCGCTCGCTGGAGCTCGCTCAGCCCCCGCTCGAGCGGTGTCGACGCCGGGGCGGGCGGCTCGCCGGTCGGCCGCGAGAGCGCCGGGCGGGCGGGGCGGATCTCGAGCCGCGGGGCCGGGCGCTCGCGCGGCGTGCGATCCGCCCGGAAGGCCGCGACCCCCTCGCCGAGATTGATCTGGCCGAAGCAGCGAACGCGGAGGTCGGAGGAGAGCTCCTCGGCCGACCACGTGGCGACCCAGACCTGCTTGCCCAGCGCGTTGACCGACTCGACCGCCGGGACGAAATCGCCGTCCCCGGACACGAGGACGGCGGCATCGTAGGCGCCGTTCGCCGCGTAGTGGATGAGATCGGCGACCAGTCGCGTGTCGACCCGCTTCTCGGTCGAGTACTCGTACTCCTGGCCGCAGGCCGGGCACCGCCCGGTGCGGCGCACCCGCGGCTCGCGCTTGACGTAATAGCCGCGCCGCAACTCCAGCCCCTTCAGGAAGCCCTCGACCACCTGCGGAGCGTCGGCGGACACGCCGACGTAGTAGTAGGCGGCGGTGAACATGGCGGCCGGGCCGCCCACGGCCTGCGTCATCCAGCCGGCGAGCCGGTCGTAGTCGACGCGGAGGGTCTCGTCGTAGCGCTGCAGCGCGCGGTAGAAATTGGCCCCGTCAAAGAAAATGCAGATCTTCATTCGCCGGCTCCCCGACCGGACAACACAGTTCGATGCGCGAGGTCATCCTGTCACCCGCGGAGCGCGCTCCCCGGCGGGGGCCCTGGAGGCCGGGGCCGGCAGGAGTCTAGCGCGGCCGGGCGAGGTCTGCCAGCGGATCCGGAGCGGCCGGGACGGCCGGGCTCGTCAGCGCCGGGCCCGGGAGGCGTCGACCGGCGAACGCGCGTCGGACGCCGTATCGCCCGGCCGCCTCGGCGGCGTCGCCGCGCGCCGGGCGATCCGGTCGAGCCAGAGATGGTAGACGACGATCGCCACGACCATGAGCACGATGAAGCCGGCGAGCGAGATGCGGACCCACACGTCCATCGGGGGCGCGGTCGCCATGGTGGTCTCCAGTCGCCCGGCGGCGAGGACCGCCGGGCCCCGTCGAGCGGACACCCTCGTGGCGCGCGGGTCGACCGGCGCGCCGTGACGTCAGATCGCGGGAGAGGGTGCGGCGGGAGGCGGCGCCCGGCTGAGCCAGACGCTGCGGGCGGGGGCGAAGGGGACGGCGGCCACGCGCCGCAGGGCGACACACCCGGACGGCGCGACGAGGACGGCCGCGCTTCTGGCCTCCGCGGAGGCGTCCGAGTACGGCGCTCCCTGCGAGGCCGCCTCGTCCTGGAGCTGGGTCGCCGCGCTGTCCCAGGAGACGGCGAGGCTGCGCCAGAGGATCGA
>JAICGY010000220.1 GCA_025922915.1 Candidatus Methylomirabilota bacterium
AGACGGGGAGCGGCACCGCGCGTCACGGTGAGTCCGGTCGGGGCGTCCGCAGGGTCGGATAGGAAAACCACCCGAGACGCCTTGGGGAGAAGGCTCGATGTGGACGACCTTCTTGCAGCGGACCGAGCACGCGTAGCAGGCGCCCATCTTGACCCGCACCTGGTCGCGCACGGCGATGGCGTCCACCTGCGCGACGGTGTCGGCGGCGCCGAGGCGGTAGTTCAGGACCGGCATGCCGCCCTCGAGGCTCTTGCCCTGCATGGCGGCCCCGGTGCCGAACTCGTGGAAGGCGCGGTGCTTGTCGTCCATCGTGGCCGAGACCCACTTGGCCACGGCGAGAAGGGCGGGCTGGTCGGCGATCCTCACCGCCTGCTTGCCGCGCACGGCGATCGCCTTGAGCCGCTTGCTGCCCATGACCGCGCCCATGCCCGTGCGGCCCGCGACCTCGTTGCCGTCGTTGGCGATGCAGGCGAAGCGCACGAGCCGTTCGCCGGCGGGGCCGATCTGCGCCACGCGGATGCGGGGGTCGCCCAGCTCGGCGAGGATCGCGTCCTCGACCTCGCCGGTGATCCGGCCCCACAGGGGGCCGGCGTCGCGGATCTCGACGGCGCCGTCGTTGATCCAGAGGTAGACGGGCGCCGGCGACACGCCGTGCACGACGATGCCGTCCCAGCCCGCGCGCTTGAGCTCGGCGCCCCAGTACCCGCCCGACTCGGACTCGCCGAATCCGCCGGTGAGCGGCGACTTGGCCCCGACGCTGTGGCGGCCCGCCCCCGGCACCGGCGCCCCCGTGAGCACGCCGGGCGCGATCACCAGGATGTTGTCGGGGCCGAGCGGGTCGGCCCCGGGCGGCACGTGCTTCAGCAGGTAGTGGGCGATGAGCCCGCGGCCGCCGGCGTAGCGGCGGAAGAAGGCGTCGCCCGGTTCCTCGACCCACGTGCGCCGCTCGGGGAGGGCGACGTGCAGGATCCTGTTCCAGTAGCCGTACCGGTCCATGGGCTATCCGCCCTCCATCGGGCTGAGCAGCATGACCTCGTCGCCGTCGCGCAGCCGGGTGTCGCGCGTCGCCAGCGCGCCGTTCACCGCCGCCGTCACCTCCGCCCCGGCCTCAATGCCGATGGCGGCCAGCAGGTGCGTCAGCGTGGCGCCGTCGCCGAGCGTGTAAGGCTGGGGGCCGTCGGTGCCGCGCGGCAGGAATCGCCGGAGATCGGCGAAGAGCGTGACGCGAACCGTGACCACGCCGGAGTATACCCCGGGGGCCACGCCGCCCGGCACTCGCCCTATAATCCAGCCTGTCGCGAAGGAGGTCCGCATGACGACGCGAGTCAGCCGCCGCACGCTGCTGAGGGCCACGGTCGCCACCGCCGCGGTGGCGGGGTTCCCGCTCCCCCTGCGCGCGCAGGCCGAGACGTTCAAGATCGGGGTGATCCACCCCGTGAGCGGCCCCCTGGCCGAGCCGGGGCAGGCGTGCCGGATCGGCGCCCAGATGGCGGCGGACGCCATCAACGAGGCGGGCGGGATCAAGGCGCTGGGCGGCGCCAAGCTCGAGCTCCTGCTCGGCGATACCCAGACGAAGCCGGAGCTGGGGCGGACCGAGGCCGAGCGGGTGGTGAGCCTCGGCGCCCGGATGCTGCTGGGCTCCTTCGACTCGGGGAGCACGGCGGCCATGGTCTCGGTGGCCCAGCAGAAGCGCGTGCCCTTCCTGGTGGACATCGCGGCGGCCGATCCCATCACCGCCAACGTCGCCCGGTCGGTGAAGGAGGGCCAGCAGAAGCTCCAGTACGTCTACCGCAACTTCCCGACGGGCTCCTCGTTCGGGCGCAAGGCGGTGCAGTACTTCACGGAGATCTTCCAGGAGGCGGGCGTCACGCCGAAGCGCGTGCTGCTCATGTACACCAACGACCTCTTCGGCCAGAACCAGTCGCGCGGCTTCCTGGCCGCCTACAAGGCGGCGTCGCCGCCCTGGCAGCTCCTGGACGAGGTGATCTCCTGGCCGGAGCCGCCCTCCGACCTCTCCACCGAGGTGTCGCGGGCCCGGGCCGCCCGGCCGGACGTCATCGCGCCCATCACCCGGCCCGCGAGCGCCCAGCTGCTGCTGCCGGAGATCGCCCGGCAGCGTCTCGACGTCCTGGGGATCGTCGGCCCCGGCAGCCCGGGACTCTACGAGGCGGGGCAGATCGCCACCCTCAAGGAGCACCTCGAGTACGTGCTGACGAGCGTGCCGTGGCCGAACTTCCAGAACCCGCGCACGCGGCAGGTGGCCGCCGAGTACATCGAGCGGACCGGCGGCAAGACGTTCGACACGAACTCGGGCTACTCCTACGACGCGATGATGCTGGTCGCCGACGTCCTCGAGCGTGCGAAGTCCACCGACCCCGAGGCGATCGTGGAGGCCATGCGGGCGACGCGCTACACGGGCGGCCTCATGCAGTACGCCGGCCCCGTCGTCTTCAACGAGATCGGGGACAACCCGAACGCCGTCCCCACGATGATCCAGATCCTCAACCAGCGGCCCGTCGCCGTGTGGCCGAAGGACGTCGCGCGGCGGAAGCTCGTGTTCCCCCGACCGAAGGCCTAGCGCCGCGAGCGGCGCCATCGACCCGATCCTGGTCGCCCAGGGGCTGCTCAGCGGCCTGCTGTTCGGGGGCGTCTACAGCCTCATGGCGGTCGGCCTCACGCTCATCTTCGGCGTCATGCGGGTGGTCAACTTCGCGCACGGCGACATGATGGTGTGGGGCATGTACCTGGCGTGGCTCCTCGCCGCCCGGGCCGGGATCGACCCCTACGCGAGCTTCGCGGTCTGCGCAACGGTCCTCTTCGCGCTCGGGTGGGGCGTGCAGCGCGGGCTCGTGCAGCGGATCGTGGACGCGCCGCACGAGATGCAGATCCTCCTGATGCTGGGCGTGGCGCTGATCCTCGAGAACCTCGCCCTCCTGCTGTTCGGCCCCGAGCCGGTCCGCGTGCGCTCCGCGCTCGGCGCCCTCACCTGGTACCTGGGGCCGCTCTACGTGGACGTGGCCCGCCTCGTCACCTTCGTCGTCGCCGTCGCGCTCACGCTCGCGCTGGCGGCGTTCCTGCGCCGGACCGACCTGGGCCGCACGATCCGCGCCGCCGCCGACAACCCGTACGGCGCGCGCGTGGTGGGCATCGACGTCCCGCGCGTCTACGCGGTGGCGTTCGGGATCGGCGCCGCGTGCGTCGGCGCTGCCGGCGCGCTGACGGCGCCCGTGCTGCCGTTCCAGCCGGCGCTGGGCCTGTCGGCGTCCGTCGTCTCGTTCAACATCGTGATCATCGGCGGCATGGGGAGCCTGCTCGGCGCCTTCGTGGGCGGCCTGCTCGTCTCCGTCGCCGAGTCGCTGGGGGCGGTGTTCCTGCGGCCGTCGCTCAAGGAGCTGGTGAGCTTCTCGTTGCTGATCGTGATCCTCCTGCTGCGGCCGGCCGGGCTCTTCGGGCGGCGCACCCCGTGACCTGGCTGGCGCTGGGCGGGCTCGCCGTGCTCGCGGTCCTGCCCGCCGTCCTCGGCCCCTACGCGCTGAGCGTGTTCATCAACATCCTCTTCTATGCGTACCTCGGCCAGGCCTGGAACATCGTGGGCGGCTACGCCGGGCAGCTCTCCGTCGGCCACGCCGCGTTCGTGGGGATCGGCGGCTACACGGCGGCGGTGCTCGCCGCCGAGACGGGCCTGACGCCCTGGGTGGGCATGCTCGCGGGCGGAGCGCTCGCGGCGGTCCTCGGGGGCGTGATCGGGTACCTGGGCTTCCGCTTCGGCCTGCGCGGCTTCTACTTCGTGCTGCTCACCGTGGCCTTCGCCGAGGTCTGCCGGATCGTCGCCAGCAACTGGGAGCGGGTCGGCGGCGCCGTCGGCCTCTACATCACGTTCACGGGCGATCCCCGGCAGATGCAGTTCCAGGACGACCGCGCCTGGTACTACATCGCGCTCGCCCTCACCGCGCTGGCGACGGCGATCGTCTGGGGGATGGAGCGCCGGCGGTTCGGCATCTACCTCACCGCCATCCGCGAGGACGAGACGGCGTGCGAGGCGCTCGGGGTGCCCACCTTCCGCCACAAGCTGGGCGCGATGGTGCTCTCGTCCTTCCTCACCGGGCTCGCCGGCACCTTCTACGCGTACCGCTACTCGTCCCTCCAGCCCGGCGCCGTCTTCGGCATCCCGCTCTCGGTCGAGATCGTCATCCGGCCCATCGTGGGCGGCGCCGGCACGCTGCTCGGCCCGATCGTGGGCTCCTTCATCCTCACGCCGCTCGCCGAGCTGTCCCGGGCCTGGTTCGGCCAGGGGGGCTGGCACGGGGCGCACCTGATCGTCTACGGCGTCCTGCTCGTCGCCGTCGTGCTGTTCCTGCCCCAGGGCGCCGTCCCCGTCCTCGGACGCCTCGTGCGGCGGGCCGCGCCATGAGCCTCCTGGAGGTGCGCGGCCTGTCCAAGCGCTTCGGGGGCGTGCAGGCCGTCGCCGACCTGTCGTTCACGGTGGACGAGGGCGACGTGGTGGCGCTGATCGGGCCCAACGGGGCCGGCAAGACCACCGCCTTCGCGTGCGTGGCCGGCTTCCTCGCCCCCGACGCCGGCGAGGTCCGCTTCCGCGGCCGCGCGCTGCGGGGCCTCGCCCCGCACGCGGTCAACGCGCTCGGCATCGCCCGGACGTTCCAGATCATGCGGCCGTTTCCGCGCCTGTCCGTGGTGCGCAACGTGATGATCGCCACCCTCGGCCGCCACCCCGACCCCCGGGAGGCCGAGGCGCGCGCCCGCGCCGTGCTCGACGAGGTCGGGCTGGCCGCGCGCGCCGCCGTGCCGGCGGGCGCGCTCACGCTGGCCGAGCGCAAGCGGCTCGAGCTGGCGCGCGCGCTCGGCACCGAGCCGGCCCTGCTCCTGCTCGACGAGGTGATGTCCGGGCTGACCGAGACGGAGACCGAGCGCATCGTCGGGCTGGTCGGCGCCATCAACCGCCGCGGGATCGCGATCCTCCTGATCGAGCACGTCATGCGGGCCGTCATGTCGCTGGCCCGGCGCATCGTGGTGCTGGATCACGGCGAGCGCATCGCCGAGGGGACACCGGCGGAGGTCGCGGGCGACCCACGGGTCATCGAGGCGTACCTGGGCGAGGAGCATGCCGGCGCTGCTGCGCCTTGACGGCGTCCACGCCGGCTACGGCGACCTGACCGCCGTCCGCGACGTGACGCTCGCCGTCGAGGCCGGCGAGATCGTCGCGCTGGTCGGCTCGAACGGCGCCGGCAAGACCACCACGCTCCGGGCCATCTCGGGCCTCGTCCCCCTGCGCCGCGGCGCCGTGGCGCTGGAGGGCCGGAGCATCGGGGGCCTCGGCTCCGCTGCCATCGCCGCCGCCGGCATCGCCCACGTGCCCGAGGGGCGGCAGCTCTTCCCGACCATGACCGTCCTCGAGAACCTCGAGCTCGGCGCCCGCACGCCGGAGAGCCGCGCGCGCCGCGCCGAGACGCTCGGCCGCGTGTACGAGCTGTTCCCGCGGCTCGCGGAGCGCCGCGACCAGGCGGCCGGCACCCTGTCCGGCGGCGAGCAGCAGATGGCGGCCATCGGCCGCGCGCTGATGGCCCGGCCCCGGCTGCTCATGCTCGACGAGCCGTCGCTCGGCCTGGCGCCCGTCGTGGTCGCCTCCATCTTCGCCGACCTCGCCGCCATCAACCGGGCCGGCGTGACCGTCCTGCTCGTCGAGCAGAACGTCCTGCGGGCCCTGCGCCTGTCCCACCGGGCCTACGTGCTGGAGAACGGTGGGATCACGCTCGCGGGAGCGAGCGCGGACCTGCTCGCCGACGAGCGGGTCCGGCGCGCGTATCTCGGGCGCTGAGACCCGTTGCCGCTCTGTCGGGCGAGCACGCGTCAGGCGAAGACGAAGACGCCCTTGCCCGTCGTCTGGGTGTCGAAGAGCCGGTAGGCCTCGTCCGCCTGCTCGAGCCCCCAGCGGTGGGTCAGCAGCCGGCCCAGCGGCACCTGGCGACTGGCGACGAAGCGCGCGCACTCCTCCTGGCCGATGCTGGAGAAGGTCCAGGAGGCGTGCAGGGTGAGCTGACGGCGCAGCAGATCCTTGCTGACCTCGAGCGTGACGTCGCCGCCCTCGCCGACGAAGGCGACCCGGCCCCAGGTGTCGGCGCTCCGCACGGCGGCCAGCCGCCCCTCGCGGCTGCCGCTGCAGTCCATCGTGCACTCGGCGCCCTGCCCCTCGGTGAGGTCGTGGATGGCGCGCACCGGATCGTTCGAGCGGGCATCGATCGTGTGGGCGGCGCCCATGTCGCGCGCGAGCGCCAGACGCTCCGGGGAGATGTCCACCGCGATGACGCGCGCGCCCATCGCCGCGCCGAGCAGCGTCGCGCTGAGCCCGACCGGCCCCTGACCGAACACCGCGACGGTGTCGCGGCCGGAGACGTCCAGGCGCCGGAGGGCGCCGTAGGCCGTGCCCGTCCCGCACGAGATCGCGGCCCCCTCCTCGAACGAGATCGCGTCGGGCAGGGGCACCAGCGTGGAGGCGGGCACCTTCATCAGCGGGGCGTGGGCGCCGTGGCCCGTCATGCCGTAGACGGTGATCCCGGCGCGGCAGAGCTGCGACCAGCCCGCCCGGCAGTGCCGGCACCGGCCGCAGCCCTTGTAGTGGTGGTTCATGACGCGCTGGCCGACCAGGGCGGGGTCCACGCCGGCGCCCACCGCCGCCACCACCCCGCACGGCTCGTGGCCGCCGATCACCGGGCCGCCGGTACCGCCCAGGCCGAGGGACGCGGCCGCGTCGCCGACCGCGCGGTAGGGGTGCAGGTCGCTCCCGCACATGCCCGAGGCCCGGATGGCCAGGACGACCTCGCCCGGCCCGGGCGTCGGGTCCGGGAACTCGTGCAGGTCCAGCTTGCGATTGCCGCGAAACACGATCCCGCGCATGGCTCCCTCCTGTCGCGCGCTACCTTACCACCGGGCGCGCCTCGCGGGCGGCTCCTCGCCCCGATCCGGCTCCGTCGGTCGCGGCACGGGAGGCGCGCGCCGCTCGAACGCGCGCCCCGGATAGGTGCGGCGGGTGTACTCCACCAGCCCGTCGATGAACGTCCTCGCGAACCC
>JAICGY010000221.1 GCA_025922915.1 Candidatus Methylomirabilota bacterium
CAGGCGAGCGGCCCGCCGCTGCCACCCCCTCGCGACGGCCGCCTGCCCGCGGAAGTGGAACGAATCCATGGCGATCGTCATCGCCACGCGGGCCGCCCCGCGCCGATCGCCGCGCCGCCGGTACAGCCCATAGGCCCGCTCGCGGGCCTCGAACACCGTCAGGGCGTCGTCCAGCCACCAGGCCGCCACCCCGAGGCCCTCGAGGGCCTCGGGGTCCTCGACCAGGCTTCGCAGGGCCTCGAAGGCCTTGCGGGCCTCCTGCCATTCGCCTCGCGTGAGGCACTCGTTGGCGCTCGCCAGCAGGGTGCGGGCCTCGTCCGTGTCCATCGGGCGAAGCATCCCTCGACCCTCCGGCGCGGGCAAGAGCGGGCATGGCCCGATCGGACCCCGGCCACCGGGCGGCAAAATGGTCCGCCCGGACGATGCGGGCGGGCGGCCTCCGCCCCAGACTTCCGGAAGCGAGCGTGAACTCTTCCTTCCGGGAGGCGACGATGGCCATGCGGAGTGACGTGGAGAAGGTCGCCGGCCTCGACGGGGACCTCGTCGGCCTGACGCGCGAGCAGCTCGACGGCCTGGCCTCGCGGCTCGATGGTCCGCTGCTGCGAGCCGGCGACCCGGGCTGGGCCGAGGCGGTGCTCGTCTGGAACGGCATGGTGGCCCGGAGCCCGGCGCTGGTCGTCCAGCCGGCCTCGGCCCGGGACGTCGCCGCCGTGGTGGAGTTCGTGGCCGCCCACCGCCTGCGGCTCGGCGTCAAGGGCGGGGGCCACAACATCGGCGGGACCGCGATCGCGGCGCAGGGGGTGACGCTCGACATGTCCCGCATGCGCGACGTCACCGTCCATCGCGATGCGCGGCTGGCCCACGTGGGGCCGGGGTGCCGGCTCGCCGATGTCGACCGGGCCACGCAGGCGCACGGCCTGGCCACCGTGCTGGGCTTCGTGTCCGAGGTCGGCGTCGCGGGCCTCACGCTCGGCGGCGGATTCGGCTATCTGACACGCCGCTTCGGCTGGGCGGTGGACAACCTCGAGGAGGTCGAGATCGTCACCGCCGACGGCCGGATACGCACCGCCAGCCGCACGGAGAACGCCGAGCTGTTCTGGGCGCTGCGGGGTGGCGGCGGCAACTTCGGCGTCGTCACGCGCTTCACGTTCCGGCTGCACGAGGTCGGCCCGACCGTCTACGGGGGGCTCGTCGCCTGGCCCTTCGAGCGGGCCGCCGAGGTCCTCCAGGCCTACAAGACGCTCACCCTCGGCGCCCCGCGGGAACTGGCGGTGTGGCTGATCCTCCTCCGGGCTCCGGCGGCCCCCTTCGTCCCCCCCGAGTGGCACGGCCAGCGGATCTGCGCCATGTCGGTCTGCTACACGGGCGACCTCGCCGGCGTCGACGATGTGCTGGCGCCGCTCCGTGCGCTGGGCGCGCCCGTGGTGAACCTCCTTCGCGAGCAGCCCTACGTCGAGGTGCAGTCCTACCTGGACGCGACCGAGCCGAAGGGCCTCCACTACTACTGGAGGACCGAGTACATCGCGGCCCTCTCCGACGAGCTCCTGTCGACGTGCCAGGAGCTGTTCGCCCGGTTCCCCAACCCGGCCGCCGAGCTGGGGATCCTCCACCTCGGCGGCGCGCTCAACGAGCGCGACGAGGCCGACGGGGCGGTCGGGAACCGCAATGTCCGCTACGCGTGCGGGGTGCTCGGCATGTGGGAGCCGCACGAGCCCGACGCGAGCGCATTCCGGAGGTCGGTCGACGAGGCGTGGCGGCGGCTCCGATCCTTCGGGACCGGCGGGAACTACGTCAACTTCCAGCTCGCGGAGGACGGGCCCGGGCGGACCGCCGAGGCCTACGGGAAGAACTACGAGCGGCTCCGCCGCGCCAAGGCCGCGTTCGACCCGGGCAACCTGTTCCGGGTGAACCGCAACATTCCCCCGGCGAGCTGACGCGGCGGAAGCCTCCGGAGGCCGCCCTCGCGGTGGCGCTCAGAGGCGCTCGGCGAGCCGGGCCACGGCGGTCGCCAGATCGACGGGGTCGACGGGCTTGGCCAGGTGCTGATCGAAGCCGGCCGCCAGGACGCGCTCGCGGTCCTCCGGCCGCACGTAGGCGGTCAGCGCGAGGGTGGGGACCTGCCCGCCCTGCTCGGGGGACAGCGCTCTCACGCTCTGGATGAGGCTGTAGCCGTGCTCCCCGGGCATGGCGATGTCGCTGACGAGCACGTGCGGTTTTGTGCGCTCGAAGGCGGCGACGGCGGCGGGGGTCGACGTCGCCGTCGTCACCTCGGCGCCGTACTCGGCGAGGACGGCCGCGACGAAGTCCCGGGTGTCCTCGTGGTCGTCGACCACGAGGACACGGATGCCGGCGAGCGCCCCCGGCTCCGCGACTCGCGCCGGCCGCTCCTGCCCCCGTGCGACCTCCGCGTCGACGGTGGCGGCGGGCAGGGTCACGATGAACGTGGCGCCGCGCCCCAGGCCCGGGCTCTCGGCGCGGACCGTGCCCTCGTGCTGTTCCACGAGGTAACGCGTGAGCGCGAGGCCGAGGCCGAGGCCGGCGTGGGGTCGCACGATGGAGCTGTGGCCCTGACGGAAGCGCTCGAACAGGTGCGGCAGCAGGTCGGGGGCGATGCCTTCCCCCGTGTCGCGGATCCGAACCTCGACGTTCGCGTCGGCCCGGGTGAGACGCACCTCGATGCTGCCGCCGTCGGGGGTGAACTTGACCGCGTTGGACACGAGATTGCCGATCGCCTGCTGCAGGCGGACCGCGTCGCCGAGCACCGTCGCGGGATCCGCGCCGAGCATCGCGTCGAGCCGGACGCGCTTGGCGCTCGCCACGGGTCGGAGGTCCTCGACGGCCGCTGCGGTCACGTCTCGGAGCGCGACGGGACGGCGCTCCACCCTCAGCTTGCCGGCGATGATGCGCGAGACGTCGAGCAGATCTTCGATCAGTCGCGTCTGCAACCACGTGTTGCGCTCGATGATCTCGACGGCGCGCGCGGTCCGGTCGGCGTCGAGGTTGCCGGCGCGCAGCAGCCGCGTCCAGCCGAGCATCGCGGTCAGCGGCGTGCGGAGCTCGTGCGAGAGCAGGGCCAGGAACTCGTCCTTCATCGCGTTCACGCGCTCGAACTCGTCCGCGCGCTTCTGCACCTCGGTCTCGAGCTGCCGCCGCGCGGTGACGTCGATGAAGGCCATCACCGCGCCGTCGATCCTGTCGTCGATGCTCCGGTAGGGGAGGACGCGGACCGAGTACCAGCGGCCGTCCTGATCCTGGACGTCGCTCTCCCAGGGCGTGAGCGTCCCGATCACGCCGAGCAGCACCCGCTCGAGGTCCGGCAGCTCGATCTTCCAGCGGATGTCCAGGATCGAGCGACCGACGTCGGTCGGGAGCACGTTCAGCACGCGGGTGGCCATCCCGGTGAACCGGCGAATGCGCAGGTCGGGCCCCACGATGACGATCGGGATGGTCACGCTGCTGAGGATGTTCGCGAGGTCGCTGCTGAGGCGGCCGAGCTCGGCGTTTCGCGCTTGCAGCTCGTCGTTCAGCGTCCCGAGCTCCTCGTTGACGGACTGCAGCTCCTCCTTGGACGTCTCCAGCTCCTCGTTGGTGGACTGGAGCTCCTCGTTGGTGGACTGCAGCTCCTCCGAGGCGGACTTCAGCTCCTCGTTGGCCGCCTCGCGCTCGTTGATGATCGCCTGCAGATACTCCTTCGTCGACTCGAGCTCCGCTCGCAGGGCTTGCGTGGTCCGCTCGGGGCCCGGGCGCTTCACGCCCCGGGCGGGCTTGCGCGCGGGCGGCGACGTGGCGGGCGACGGGCTGTCCTCGAACAGGACGAGGAACGCGCCGGGCGCCGCGCCGCGGGCGGCCGAGGCGCGGAGGGGGATCACCGCGATGTCGACCCGCACGAGGCCGCCATTCCGCCGCATCTGGGCGCCATCCTTGCGGACCGGAGCGCCCGTGGTGCGCGCACGCTTGACGGCGGCGCGCACGTCGATGAGCAGGCCCTCGCGCAGCATCTTCAGCAGGTTGAAGCTCGCGGCACCGGAGGACATCTCGAGATACGGGCCGGTGCGGCCGCGGACGTGGAGGACCTCCAGATCCTCGTTCACGATCACGGCGGCCGGCGCGTACTTCGCGAGGAGGATGCGGTCGGCTTCACGGTGCAGCTCGATCTCTTGAGGTACCGGCACGACCTCCGCGGTCTTGGGGGGCGCGTCGTCGAGCCTCCGTCCACGCTCGCCGCGCGTCCAGCCCAGGGCCGCGCGCGGCGGACCCGGCCGGCGCGCATAGATCCGGTGTGTCTTGTCCACCGGAGCGAAGAGATCCGAGAACGTACCCGGCGTCTCGGCATTGCCCAGGAGGAGGAATCCCGTCGGCTTGAGCGCGTAGTGGAAGACCGGGAGCACCCGCTTCTGCAGATCCGGCCCGAGATAGATCAGGACGTTGCGACACGTGAGCAGGTCGAGCCGGGAGAACGGCGGGTCCGTCACCACGTTGTGAACCGCGAAGACCGCCAGGTCGCGGAGCGACTTGATCACCTGGTACTGGCCGTCGACCTTGACGAAGGACCGCCGGAGACGCTCCGGGGAGACGTCCAGCGCGATGCTCTCCGGATACCGGCCCACGCGGGCCCTCGCGATCGACGCGCGGTTCGCGTCCGTGGCGAAGAGCTGGATCTCGACGTCGTCCCGACCGTTCGTCGCCGTCTGCAGGAACTCGGTGAGCGCGATCAGGATCGAGTACGCCTCCTCGCCGGTGGCGCATCCGGGGGTCCAGATCCTGACCGGCGTCCCGCGAGGACGATCCTTCATGATGCGGGGGAAGATCGCCTGTTCGAGCGCGTGAAAGACGTCCTGGTCACGGAAGAAGCGCGTCACGGTGACGAAGAGATCGGCATGCAGCGCCTGCACCTCGGCCGGGTGCAGACGGAGATGGCGGGCGTAGCCCGCGGGCGTCTCGATACGGTGCAGGAGCATCCGGCGCGCGACGCGGCGCCTGACCGTCGCGAGCTTGTAGCCCTGGAAATCGGTACCCGTCGCCGAGCGCAAGATCTGGAGAATCTCCTGGAGGCCGTCCGGCTCCGGGGTCGGATCGGCGTCGTCCGGGGACGTCGGGGGCGACTCGACATACGGATGGCGGGCGATGCGCGCGAGCTCGGCGCCGATCTTCGCCGCGGGCAGGACGAGGTCGACGGCGCCGGCGATCACGGCGCTGTGCGGCATGCCGGCGTGCTGCGCCGATTGCTCGTCCTGGGCGAAGGTCACGCCTCCCGCACCCTTGATCGCGCGAAGGCCGACCGCGCCGTCGGACCCGGTGCCCGAGAGGATCACGCCGATCGCCCGGGCGCCCTGGTCATCGGCCAGCGAGGCCAGGAAGGTGTCGATGGGCAGGTGGCGGCCGTCGGTCCTGTCGCGCGAGCCGAGGTGGAGGACCCCGCCCGAGATCGTCAGGCTGTGGTTCGGCGGGATGACGTAGACGTGATCGGGCTGGACCGGCGTGCCGTCCTCGACCTGGCTGGTCGGCATCGCGGTCGCCTTCGCGAGCAGGTCCGTCAGCATCGTCTCGTGGGTCGGGTCGAGATGCTGCACGAAGACGAAGGCCATGCCGGTGTCGTTCGGCAGCGCGCGGAGCAGCTGGGTGAAGGCCTCGAGGCCCCCGGCCGAGGCGCCGATACCCACGATCGGAAAGCGCGGTGGCAACGACGCCACCTCGTGTCCGAGGTCTCGCCGGCCGGGAGAACGGGGAGTGTCCTGGCGCGGACGTGGTGCCGTGTTGCCGCGTCTCACGACGCGTCGCCTCCGCGATCCCGACGGCGGCTTGCTATGCACCTTTCTGTGCACGCACGACGGCTGCTTGTGACGGGCGAGCCTGTGAACGGCAGGGGCGATTGCTCCGCGATGACCTTACTGGCACAGATCACGATATCTTGCCCTGCCCGCCTCCGCCACGCAAGCCCCGATACATGGTGGTGGCGGAAGGAGTTCAGACGGCGAAGGCCCGGGAAGGAGCTGGCGTTGCCGCGCTGCGTCGAACTGGCGAATCTTACGGTCCGCCCACGCATCCAAAGAGATCATGAGGAGATTTCTCTATCCGTCCCTGTTCGCGGTGCTGGTCGTCGCGCTGGCCGGCCTCGCCATCGCCACCACCACGCGAGCCCCGATGCCGACGGTCGCCGCTCCGGTCGAAGGCGACATCCCTCCCGCCGCCATCGCGCCGGGAACCTGATCGGTCACGATCCTCGCCGGTGATGCAGATCTGGGTCGACGCGGACGCGTGCCCGCAGGTCATCAAGGACATCCTGTTCCGGGCGGCCGAGCGTGCGCAGGTCCCGACGACGCTGGTGTCGAACATGGCGCTGAGCCGCACGCCCTCGTCGCCGTACGTGCGGACCATCCGCGTGGCGAAGGGCTTCGATGGCGCGGATCAGCGGATCTTGCAGGAGCTGCAGGCGGGCGACCTGGTGATCACGGCGGACCTGCCGCTGGCGGCGGAGGTGGTCGCCCGGGGCGCGCAGGCGCTCGACCCGCGGGGCGAGCTGTACTCCGAGGACAACGTGCGCGAGCGGCTGGCGGTGCGGAATCTCATGCAGGCGCTGCGGTCCGGCGGCGAGCTCCTCGGAGGGCCGGCGCCGTTCCGGCTCGGCGATCGGCACCTGTTCGCCAACCAGCTCGACCGGCTCCTCGCCCGGCAGCGGCCCGCGTAGCAGCGGGTACGCCGGGCGTCACGGCGAGGTCGGGCGGGGACGACGGCGGCCGTTTCCGGCCGCGACGTTGCGGGCGATCCCGGAGCGGAGGGCGAGCGTCCGGAGGAGTCTCGGGTGCAGGAACCAGATGAGCCGTCCCGGAGCCTCGAGCGCGTCCGGAAGATCCACCAGCGCGGCGCCGCCCTTCCTGAACGGGAAGCGCTCGGCCGGCGCGAAGCCCAGCAGGCGGGCGAGAAGGGTGCCGAGCATGGGCTCGTGTCCGACGAGCGCCACGCTCGCATCGCGGGGCTGCGTCCGGAGCGCCGCGACGATGCCGTCGACGTCGTCG
The DNA here is from genome assembly GCA_025922915.1 of Candidatus Methylomirabilota bacterium. GTDB lineage: Bacteria > Methylomirabilota > Methylomirabilia > Rokubacteriales > CSP1-6 > JAICGY01. Next base: position 7,014 of record JAICGY010000221.1, read on the forward strand.
GCGGCGAGCGCCGGCTCCGTCCTCACGTCGTTGCGCGCGAAGGCCCGCGCGAC
>JAICGY010000222.1 GCA_025922915.1 Candidatus Methylomirabilota bacterium
CGCCTGCGGCAGGCGGAACTCCACGTTCGACTCGGCGCCCGCCCCGTCCCGGAGCCGTCCCTCCGCCGCGAGCCGGTTCCAGAGCGGCGTCTTCGGCAGCGCGTACAGGATGTTGATGGTCAGGACGGGGATCCGTGACTCCCGGATGAACGCGAGCACGTGGTCGGCCGTCTCGGGGCCGTCGGTGTCGAGCCCCAGGATGATGCCGGAGACGACCTCGAGGCCGTAGTCGTTCAAACGCCCCACCGCGTCGAGGATCGGCATGCGGAGGTTCTGGTCCTTCGAGATCGAGTGCAGCGCCGCGGGCTCCGGCGTCTCGATGCCGCAGAACACCGTGATGAAGCCGGCCTCCCGCATGAGCGCGAGGATCCGCTCGTTCTTGGCGATGTTGAGGGTCGCCTCGCAGGCGAAGCGCAGCGGATATCGGTGGCGCTCCTGCCAGGCGACCAGGTGCGGCAGGAGCTCGAGCGTCGCCTTCTGGTTGCCGATGAAGTTGTCGTCCACGAAGTAGACGGTGGTCACGCCGGCGGCGGCGATCACGTCGAGCTCGCGCAGGACCTGCGCGGGCGTCTTCAGCCGCGGGTTGCGGCCGTAGAGCGCGGGAATGTCGCAGAACTCGCACGTGTAGGGGCAGCCGCTCGAGAACTGGACGTTCGCGATGAAGTACTCGCGGAGGGGGACGAGGCCGTAGGCCGGCGTCGGGAACGCGGTCAGCGGCAGCCGCTCGCCGGTCTCGAACCGCAGCGGCCGCGGCGGGCGGCCGGGATGCCGGTCGAGGTGCTCGATCAGCCGGTCCGTCGCGTCGCCGAGCTCGCCGACGTGGAGCAGGTCGGCATCGGGGTAGTGCTCGGGACAGCCCGAGACCGAGGGACCGCCGAGCGCGACCGGGCGCTGGTGGGCGTGGACGCGGCGGATGATGTCGTGGATCTGCGGCCGCTGCACGTGCATGCCCGACACGAGGACGGCGTCGGCCCATCGGACGTCCTCGCTCGTGGCCGGGCGCGCGTTCTCGTCGACGAAGCGCACCTCCCAGCCCTCCGGCAGGTAGGCCGCCACGGCGAGCAGCCCCTGCGGGGGCATGAAGGCCCGGACGCGGCCGCCGAAGAACTCGTAGGCGTGCTGGAAGGTCCCGAACGAGCGCGCGTAGCTCGGATAGACGCAGAGGATCCGTCGGTGGTTGCCCGGGGAATACGGCGTCCGCATGGCGGCGGTCTCAAGGATAGCCTAGAATGCGCCGGTCAGGAGGGTCCACCATGGAGCTCGCCACCGTCAAGGCCGTCGTCACCGGCGGCGCGTCCGGCCTCGGCCGCGCGACCGCCACCCGCCTCGTGGCCGCCGGGGCCCGCGTGGCCATCCTGGATCGTGCCGCCTCGTCCGGCGCCGACGTCGCCAAGAGTCTGGGGCCCGCCGCCGCCTTCACGCCCGCCGACGTGACGAGCGCGGACGAGGTGAGCGGGGCGCTGGAGGCGGCCGCCGGCCACAACGGCGGCCTCAACGTCCTCGTCAACTGCGCGGGCATCGGCACGGCCATGAAGACGTACGGCAAGAGCGGGCCGGCGCGCCTGGAGGACTTCACCCGGGTGATCCAGGTCAACCTCATCGGCACCTTCAACTGCATCCGCCTCGCCGCCGCCCACATGGCGAGGAACGCGCCCGCCGCGAACGGCGAGCGCGGCGTCGTGGTCAACACCGCCTCCGTGGCGGCGTTCGACGGGCAGATCGGACAGGCCGCCTACTCCGCGTCCAAGGGCGGCATCGTCGGCATGACGCTGCCCGTGGCCCGCGACCTCGCCGAGCTCGGCATCCGGGTCGTCACCATCGCCCCCGGCATCTTCGAGACGCCGCTGCTCGGGACCCTGCCCGACGCCGTCCGCGCCTCGCTGGCCGCCCAGGTGCCGTTCCCGAAGCGGCTCGGGCAACCCGACGAGTTCGCCGCGCTCGTGAGCCACATCGTGGCAAACGGGATGCTCAACGGCGAGACCATCCGGCTCGACGGCGCCATCCGGATGCAGCCCCGCTGAGCGCGGACCTCGTCCTCGGCCGTCCCCTCCTCTGGCAGGGGCCGGCGCTCGCCCGCGCGGCCGGGGCCCCGGCCGCGCGCCGGGCCCGCCGGCGCCCGGCGGCGCCACTCCGCCGCGTCCGGGTCGTCTTCCGCGGCTGGTCGCGCGTGTCCGGCCGCATCACCGTCGTGGAGACGGGGCGCGAGCGCCGCCTGGTGATGGGCGGCGAGGTCCTCTCGGCCTTCCCCCTCGACGGCGACTGGAGCGGGCTGCGGCGCGAGTACTGGTGGCAGGCGCTCGACGGGGTCTCGTTGCCGCGCCACCCGACCGCGCTCCTGGTCGGCCTGGGCGGCGGCACGCAGGTCCACCTGCTCCACCAGGTGGCCCGCCCGCGCCTGGTGACCGTGGTCGAGCGCGACCCCGTCGTGCTGCGCGTCGCGCTCGAGTGGTTCGGCCTGGACGGGCTCGGTCCGTTCGAGTTCGTCGTGGACGACGCCGCCGTGGCCGCTCCCGCCCTCGCGCGGGCGGGCCGGCGCTTCGACTTCGTCATGGAAGACGCCGCCTACGGCGACGAGGGCACCGTCTCGCTGCCGCTGGCGCGCGCCCTCGTCCCGCTGGTGGCCCCGGCGGGCAGCCTGGTCGTCAACCGCCACCGGCGGGGCGATGCCCGCCGGCTCGCCGCCCTCCTCCGCCCGCGGTTCGAGAGCGTGCAGGTGCGCCGCGTCCGGCGCGAGGGAGAGAACGTCCTGATCCGCGCGACCGGGCCGCGCGGACCGCGTCAGGCGCGGGGCAGCGGCTTGTAGCGCAGCCGGTGCGGGCGGTCGGCGTCGGCGCCGAGCCGGCGGCGCCGGTCGGCCTCGTAGTCCTGGTAGTTGCCCTCGAACCACACCACCTGCCCCTCGTCCTCGAAGGCGAGCGTGTGGGTCGCGATGCGGTCGAGGAACCAGCGGTCGTGGCTGATGACGACCACGCACCCGGCGAAGTCGACGAGCGCGTCCTCCAGGGCGCGGAGGGTGTCGACGTCCAGGTCGTTCGTCGGCTCGTCGAGCAGCAGCACGTTGCCCCCGCTCCGGAGGGTCTTCGCGAGGTGGAGCCGGTTGCGCTCGCCGCCCGACAGCTCCTGCACCCGCTTCTGCTGATCGGTCCCCCGGAAGTTGAACGAGGCCACGTAGGCGCGCGACGGCACGCTCCGGCCACCGAGGTCGATGGCGTCCGCGCCGCCCGAGATCTCCTCCCAGACGGTCCGGGCGCCGTCGAGCGCGTCGCGCGACTGGTCCACGTAGGCGAGCCGCACGGTCTCCCCCACGCGCAGCGTCCCGCGGTCAGGCCGTTCGGCCCCGACGATCATCCGGAAGAGCGTGGTCTTGCCGGCCCCGTTCGGCCCCACGACGCCCACGATGCCGCCGCGCGGGAGCATGAACGAGAGATCGTCGATCAGGAGACGGTCACCGTAGCCCTTGCGCACGTGGTCGGCCTCGATCACGACGTCGCCGAGGCGGGGCCCGGCCGGGATGGCGATCTCCAGCCTCTCCGCCCGCTGCTCGAAGGACTCCGCGAGCATGGCCTCGTAGGCGGACAGGCGCGCCTTGCTCTTCGCCTGCCGGGCGCGGGGCGCCATGCGGACCCACTCGAGCTCCCGCTCGAGCGTGCGCTGGCGCCTGACGTCGGCCTTCTCCTCTTTCGCCAGCCGCGCCTGCTTCTGGGTCAGCCACGACGAGTAGTTGCCCTCCCAGGGAATGCCGTGGCCGCGGTCGAGCTCGAGGATCCAGCCGGCGACGTTGTCGAGGAAGTAGCGGTCGTGGGTCACCGCCACGACGGTGCCCGGGTAGTCCTTGAGGAACCGCTCGAGCCACGCCACCGACTCGGCGTCGAGGTGGTTCGTCGGCTCGTCGAGCAGGAGCATGTCCGGCCGGGACAGCAGCAGCCGGCAGAGGGCCACGCGCCGGCGCTCGCCGCCGGAGATCTTCGTGACGTCCATGTCGCCCGGCGGCACCCGCAGCGCCTCCATCGCCATCGCGACCGTCCGGTCGAGGTCCCAGGCGTTGGTGGCGTCGATGCGGTCCTGCAACCGCGCCTGCTCGTCGAGCAGGCGCGACATCTCGTCGTCGTCGAGCGGCTCGCCGAGGCGGCCGCTCACCTCCTCGAACCGCGCCAGCAGGGCCCGGGTCTCCGCGACGCCGTCCTCCACGTTGCCCCGGACATCCTTCGCCGCGTCGAGCCGGGGCTCCTGGGGGAGGTACCCGATCCGGAGGCCCTCGGCGGCGAAGGCCTCGCCCTGGAAGTCGTCGTCCTCGCCGGCCATGATCCGCAGCAGCGTCGACTTGCCGGCGCCGTTGGCGCCCAGCACGCCGATCTTCGCGCCGTGGAAGAAGCTGAGCCAGATGCCGCGCAGGATCTCCCGCCGGGGCGGGACGACCTTGCGCAGGTCCTTCATGACGTAGGCGTACTCACCGGCCACGGGCGGCCCCCCTCACGACGCGCGCCCGAGGAGGAGGCGGCGGTGCTCGGGCATCATGCAGCGGTCCTGCACGACGCGGATGCCGGCGCGGGCCAGCCGCTCGGCGGCGAGGTCGTGGCGGATGCCGAGCTGGAACCACACGACGGGCGGCCGCCACGGCAGGCGCAGGATCTCGGCGGCGTGCGTCGGCAGGTGCTCGCTCCGGCGGAACACCTCCACGACGTCGACGGGCGCCTCGAGGTCGGCGAGCGTGGGCAGGACCGGCTCGCCAAGCACCCTGCGGCCGGCCAGCGTCGGGTTGATCGGCCGGATGCGGTAGCCGTGGGCCGCGAGGTAGGCCGGCACGTAGTGTGCTGGCGCCCGGGCGTCCATCTTGGCGCCCAGCACGGCCACCGTGCGCGCCTGCTGGAGCACCGCTGCGAGCCCCGCGTCGTCGTCGATCAGGTTCTTTCGCCACTCGCTCATCAGGCCACCGAGCCTCTCACGCCCCTGCGATGGCTGCAAGGATCTCCCGCCCGAACGTCTCCACCCGCCAGCGCCGCACGCCGTCCACGCCGGCGAGCTGCTCGAGCCCGCGCGGGCCCGCATGCCCGATCGCCGCGATGAGGCGGTTCGGCAGCAGGAGGCCGGGATCGAGGCTGTGCCGCTCGGCGGCCTCGCCGCGCCAGCGGCGAAGCGCCTCGATCCGCCGGCTGACCGCGCCGGGCACGACGGGCCGCGGCCGCCGCTCGAGGCGCGGCACCTCGGCATCGTCCACGGCGAGCCCGGCGGCCACGGCGTCGAGGATCGCCGGCCCCCAGCGGGCGATCGCGCGCGGCGTGAGGCCGGGGACGGCCGCCAGCTCGGCGGCGTCGCGGGGCGCCGCCTGCGCCAGCCGCAGGAGCGCGTCCTCGCCGAGGACCTTGAAGGGCGGGCGGTCCGCCGCGCGCGCCAGCGTCTCGCGTCGCTCCCACAGCGCGCGCAGCACCGCGCGCTGTCGGTCGGTCAGCTCCCGCGCTCCCTTGACCCTCAGGTAGGCGTCGGGATCGACGGCGCGCTCCGGCGCCGGCTGGGCCGCCAGCGCCGCGCACTCCTCCTCCACCCAGGCCAGGCGCCCCGCGCGCTCGAGCTCCTCGCGGAGCCGGGCGGCGAGCGCGAACAGGTGCAGCACGTCGGCCGCGGCGTAGGTCACCTGGGCGTCCGTGAGCGGGCGCACCGACCAGTCGTCCTTCTGGCGCGACGGCGGCAGGCGGACCTCGAGGTAGGTCTCGAGGAGCACGTCGAGGCCCAGCGCCCGGCCGCCGAGGAACCGCGCGGCGATCGCCGTGTCGAACACGGAGGCGAAGCGGAAGGCGTAGCGCCGCTTGAGGTGCGCGAGATCGTTGTCGCCCGCGTGCAGCAGGAGCCGCCGGCCCGCCTCGGCGAACACGGGCGCGAGGGCGCCGAGATCGTCCAGGGCGAGCGGGTCCACCAGCCACACCGCCCCGCCGGGCAGACCGACCTGGAGCAGCGCGAGGCGCTCGGGGTAGTGGTGGAGGCTATCCCCCTCGGTGTCCAGCGCCAGCTCGGCGACGGCGGTCATCTCGCCGACCGCCTCCCCCAGATCGGCCGGGCGCTGCGCCCACCGCACGCGGACGGAGTCGTGGGCGATCAGGGACGGGTCGGCGCGCCGCGGGTCCGGTGGATGGCCCGCTCCAGCCGCTCGAAGCGGCGCCGCACGGGCTCCAGGACCTCCGCGTGCGTGATCACGTAGAGCTCGTTGGCGCGCACGGCGGCGAGGGTCATGTCGGCGACCTGCTCCGGCGGCAGCGTGCCGCCCATGAGCTCCACCGGCTCGCCGGCGGCCGGGCGGCCGCCGCCGAGCGCCGCCGGACGGTTGCGCCCCGCCTGTCGTATCCGGGTCGCCACGCCCATCGGGCAGAGGACGGTCACGCCGATGTTCCAGGGACGGAGATCCTTCGCCAGCGTCTCGGAGAGGCCGACGACCGCGTACTTGGAGGTGTTGTAGACGCCCAGCCCGCGCGTGGCCACCAGGCCGGCCGCCGAGGCGGTGTTGACCACGTGGCCGCCCTCGCCGCGCCGGATCATGGCGGGCACGAAGGCCTCGATCCCGTGGATCACGCCCCAGAGGTTGACGCCGAGCACCCACTGCCAGTCCTCGTGGGTGGCCGCCTCGATCCCGCCGTGCAGGACGACGCCCGCGTTGTTGCAGAGGAGGTCCACCCCGCCGAACCCGTCCGCGGCGCGCGCGGCGAGCGCGTGGACCTGCCGGCGATCGCTGACGTCCGTGGGCACCCCGAGGGCGCGGCCGCCCTCGGCCTCGATCTCGGCGACGACGGCGCGCAGGGCGGGCTCCTCGACGTCGGCGACGACGACACGCGCCCCTTCCCGGGCCAGCGCCACGGCCAGCGCCCGGCCGATGCCGCTGCCGCCTCCCGTCACGACCGCCACCCGCCCCGCGAACGATTCCACGTCGGGCCCCACCTTAGCCGGGCCCCGCCGGCCGGTCAATCGGCGCCGGCGGACGTCAGCCGGCGGCCACCCCGGGGATGGCCCCGAGCCAACCCGGCGGCCGGGCGGATCGGCGCAGAATCGCGATCACCCGCGCCGGATGCCCGAGATC
>JAICGY010000223.1 GCA_025922915.1 Candidatus Methylomirabilota bacterium
CACGGCAGCTCCTCGGTGAAGAGCGTCACCGCCTGACGCCACGGCACCGGCAGGCGCGTCCAGTCGGTGCCCCAGAACACGCGCCGCGGCCCGAACGCGTCGTAGACCCGCCGGATGTGCCGGTGCAGCCCGGGGAAGGGATAGGCCTCGGTGGTGTAGCAGGGCAGGGCCGAGGCCTTGACGGCCACGTTCGGCCGGCGCGCCAGCGTGCAGAGCTCGCCGAGCCCGGCGAAGGCCTCGTCGTCGCGCTTCGTCCCCACCATGGCGAGGTGGTCGATCACCAGCCGCAGGCCCGGATGGCGCTCGGCGATGCGGTCGACGGCCGGGATCGAGCCGGGCGGGAAGATCATGAGCGGGATGCCGGCGCGCTCCGCGGCCGGCCAGAGCCAGTCGGCCGTGCCGTCGGTGAGCCACGGCCTCTGGAGCTCGGTGTGGAAGGTGAACCGCATCCCGAGCATGCCGGGCTGCTTCCGCCAGCCGTCGACGAGGCCGCGGCTCTCGGGCTTCTCGACGGCGAGGCGTCCCATCACCGCGAACCGATCGGGGTGCCGGCGCGCGGCCTCGAGGGCGAGGTCGTTGCGGTCCCCCTCCCAGGACGGCGGCACGAGCACGACCCGGTCCACCCCCGCCTCCTTCATCCCGGCGAGGACCAGGTCCTTCGTGACGGGGTAGGGCTTCTGCGCCTGGTGCGCGCGCCCCGGCGGCCACGGCCGATCGGGGGTGTCCGCGCCCCAGATGTGGACCTGCGCGTCGACGATCACCACGGGCGCGCCAGCGGGCCGCGGAGCAGACGCCCGGGCAGGGCGCCGGTGTGCTTGCCGTCCCGGAGCAGGACCTCCCCGTTCACCACCGTGGCCGCGATGCCGCGCGTGCGCTGCACCAGGCGGCGCGCGCCCGCGGGCAGGTCGTCCACGACCTCCGGCATCTCGGCGGCGATGGTCTCGGGATCGAAGACGACCAGGTCCGCCGCGAACCCCTCCCGGACCAGGCCCCGATCGCTGAAGCCCCACAGCGTGGCCGGCACGAGCGTCAGCATGCGCACCGCCTGCTCGAGGGTGAAGGCCTGCGTGCGGCGCACCCAGTGGGAGAGCAGGTGGGTCTGCAGCGAGGAGTCCATGAGCTGCGAGACGTGCGCGCCGGAGTCCGAGAAGGTCGTGACGGCGCGCGGGTGGCGCATCAGCTCCAGCGCGTAGTCCTGGTCCTCGTTGGCGATGGGCTGCAGGAAGAACAGGTCGAGGTCCCGGGCGAGGGCGAGGTCGATCATCGTCTCCGCCGGGTGCTGGCCGCGCTCGCGCGCGACCTCGGCCACCGTGCGGTGCGGCCCCTCCACGGTGTCGAAGACGAGGAGCCAGTCGTAGTCGGCGGGGCGCGCCTCCGTCCCCACCGGTCGCCGGCCGTCGCGCTCGCCCGAGGCGTCCACGAGCCGGCGGCGCACCGCGGGGTCGCGCAGGCGCCGGCGCTGCTCGTCGAGCGGCAGCGCGCGCAGCTCGCGCCACGCCGGCAGGCGGTCGAAGGGCAGCTGGGTCCGGAACGACAGCAGGGCGCTCAGCGAGCGCGTGTGCACCTGGGCGAACATCCGCCCGCCGGCGGCGGCGGTCTCGTCGAGCAGCGCCAGGTAGGCCCGCCACACGTCGGGGACGCCGCGCCGGCTGAACACCCCGAAGGTGATCGGCCGTCCCGTCTCCACGGCCAGGTCGCGCAGGCGCACGTGGTAGTCGCGCAGCCCGGGGTCCCCCGGCGCCCGGTCGACGCCCTCGCCGGCCAGCTCGAAGATGCCGGCGTTCATCTCGCCCATCACGCCGACCAGCCGCCGCACCTCGTCCCACGTCGCGAGGCGGCTCGCCACCGGGCGGCCGTCCGGCGTCTCGTGGGCGGGCGAGCGCGAGGTGGTGAAGCCGATGGCGCCGGCGCGGATGGCGTCGCGCAGCTCGCGGGCCATGGCCTCGAGGTCGTCCTCGCCGGCCGGGCCGTCGAACGCGCGCTCGCCCATCACGTACGTGCGGAGCGCGGAGTGGCCGATGTAGCCGCCGTAGTTGATCCCCTTGGGCAGCGCCTCCAGGCAGTCGAGGAACTCGGGGAAGGTGGTCCACCGCCAGTCGATCCCCGCCTCCATCGCCTCGGGCGGGATGTCCTCCGCCCGCTGGAGGTTGCGGACGACGAGATGCTTGTCGGCGGCCGCGCACGGCGCCAGCGTGAAGCCGCAGTTGCCCATGACCACGCTCGTGATGCCGTGCCAGCAGGACGAGGTGCCGAGGGGGTCCCAGAAAATCTGCGCGTCCATGTGCGTGTGGCCGTCGACGAAGCCCGGCGCCACCACCTGGCCGTCGGCGTCGAGCACCTCGCGCGCGCGCTCCCGGATGCGCCCGATCGTCACGATGCGGCCGTGACGGATGCCGACGTCCGCGCGGTAGCGCGGCAAGCCGGACCCGTCGACGATGGTGCCGTTCTTGATCACGAGGTCGTGGGGCATGGAAGTCCTCTCGTCAGGCGCGGGTGTGCTGGCGCACGAAGGCCTGCACGCGGCGCCAGGCGTCCGCCGAGGCGTCGGCGAACTCCGTCTGCTTGCGGTCGAAGAAGCTGTGGGGAGCGCCCGGGTAGACCGTGAGGTCGTGCGGGACGCTCGCCTTGCGCAGCGCGGCGTCGAACTCGTCGATGCTGGCCTGCGGGATGCCCTCGTCGGCGCCGCCGAAGATCGAGAGCACGGGGCAGGCGTAGCGGGCGGCCGCGTCGATGGGCTTCGGGCGGTCGGGCCAGCGCTTGAGACCGAGCGGCCAGCCGTAGAAGCCGATGACGCCGGCGTAGCCCAAACCGCTGGCCGCCTGCAGGTACGAGAGCGCCCCGCCGAAGCAGAAGCCGACGGAGAAGAGCGACCTTACCTGGCCGCCGTCCTTGCCCCGCAGGTACGCGGCCGCCGCCGCGATGTCCGCCTGCAGCGTCTCGGGCCGCGTCTGGGGGACGTGGGCCATGAAGTCGAAGCTCTCCCCGCGCTCCTCCGTGGAGGCGGTGCGGGCGAAGAAGTCGATGGCCACCGCGTCGACGCCCACCTCGGCGAAGCGGTCGGCCAGCTCCTTGTAGTACGCGTGCAGGCCGCGCACGTCGGGGATGACGACCATGCCGGCCCCGGTCGGCGTGCCGGCCCGGGCGGCGTGGGCCATGAACCGCGTGCCGTCGGCGGACGTGAGGTGCAAATCGCGGGAGCCGGCGGAGCCGCCGGCGATGGGGAGAATCGGAGGTCGAGAGTCGTCAGTGACGCACATGGAGCCTCCCGGTGTCGCGGTGCTCGCCCTCCGGTCCGCCCCCCGGAGCGCTGGCCGTCACGTTAGGCGCTCGCCGTCCGGCGGTCAATGGGCGGCGCCTCAGTCGGGGATGAGGCCGCCGTCGACGTTGAACGACTGCCCCGTGATGTTGCGCGCGCCCGGCGAGGCCAGGAACACCGCCAGGGCGGCCACGTCCTCGGGCTCGTTGGGGCGGCCGAGGGGGATCGCGCTGTTCCGCCGCCGCGCCATCTCCTCCATCGCGACGCCCTCCTCGTGCGCCCGCGCCCGGAGGTTGGCCTCCGAGAGCGCGGTCACCGTGGGGCCGGGGCAGATCGCGTTGACGTTGATGTCGTGGCGGGCGAGCTGGAGCGCGGCGACGCGCGTGAGGCCGAGCACCGCGCCCTTGCTCGCGGCGTAGATCGCGTTCGACGTCCCCGCGTAGCCCTTGCCGGCGATGGAGGCGACGTTGACGATCGCGCCGCGGCGGCGGGGGATCATCTCGCGGGCCACGCGTTGCAGGCAGAAGAACACACCCTTGCCGTTCACGCGCATGATGCGCTCCCAGTCGCCCTCGGTGAGATCCATGATGGGGGCGCGCCGGGTGACGCCGGCGTTGTTCACGAGGACGTCGACGGGTCCGAGCGCGGCGACGACCTGGCTCACCATCCGGTCGATGGCGGCGACGTCGCCGACGTCGACGGCCAGGGCGAGGCTCCGGCGTCCGAGCCCGGCCACGGCGTCGCCGACCTTGGTGGCCGCCGCCCCGTCGATGTCGACCACCGCGACGTGGGCGCCGGCCGCGGCCAGCGCGAGCGCCGTCGCCTTCCCGATACCGTGGCCCGCCCCCGTGACGACGGCGACCTGTTCCGCGAGCGGCCTGGCCATGGCAGGGCCAATCTACACCAGGCGCGCCCTCGCGAGCACCCGCTGGCGGGCGGCGCGCAGCCGGGTGGTGTGGTACCGTCGGACCGCTGCCCCGCACTTCCGGTGCGTCCGCCGGCCCGCCGGCCGGCAGGAGGACGTCATGGCCAAGATCAAGCACATCGCGCTCTCGACGCAGGACGTGGACGCGACCAGCCGGTTCTACGTGGACGTGTTCGGCATGAAGCAGATCGGGCGGATCGACCACCCGGCCGTCCGCGGCTATTTCCTCAGCGACGGCGACCTCAACCTGGCCATCCTGAACTTCCGGAACGACGCGGCGGCCGGAGTCGAGCGCGGCAAGGACTACTGCGGCCTCCACCACATCGGGTTCCAGGTGGAGAGCCTGGAGGCCATCGCGGAGCGGCTCGCCGCGGCCGGCTCGGCCCGGCGCGACGACGTCAACGACGCGCTCGACGTCGGCCGGCAGGACCGCCGCTACGCCAACGTGGAGGTGAAGTACAGCGGGCCCGACGGCGTCATGGTCGACGTCTCGGAGACGGGCTGGGTCGGCACTGCCACCTTCAACCCGCAGTAGGGGAGACACTGACCATGCTCACTGGCGCCGGTCGGACGCACGCGATCGAGATCGAGGATGTCGAGTATCTCGCCCACGCCGATGGACCGCTGCTCGCGCGGCTCTACCGGCCGCGCGGTGCCGGTCCGTTCCCGCTCGTCGTCGACCTGCACGGCGGCGCGTGGTGCCGCGGGGATCGCACGAGCGACGCCGCCATCGACGAGGCGCTGGCCCGGAGCGGCGTGGTGGTGGCGGCGCTGGACCTCCGCATGCCGCCCCGGGCGGCGTATCCGGCATCCCTGGTGGACATCCACTACGGCATCCGCTGGCTCAAGGCCCGGGCCGCCACGCTGGGCAGCGATCCCGGCCGGGTCGGCGTCCTGGGCGTCTCGAGCGGCGGGCATCAGGGGATGCTGCTCGCGATGCGGCCGGGTGACCCGCGCTACGCGTCGCTGCCCCTCACGGGGGACGCGGCGGCGGTCCGCGCGGACGTGCGATGCGTGGTCCTGTGCTGGCCCGTCATCGATCCGCTGGCCCGCTACCGGTACGCGAAGGGGCTGAAGGCCGCCGGCGGGGCCTACCCGGAAGTGGTCGACCGGGTGCTGCCGTGCCACGACGAGTACTGGCGGACGGAGGAGGCCATGGCCGAGGGCAACCCGGTGCTGGCGCTCGAGCGCGGCGAGCCCGTCGAGACGCCTCCGGTGCTCTATCTGCAGGGGACGCGGGACGTCGCCCATCCCCGTGCCGACCTCGATCGCTTCGTCACCCGCTACCGGAAGGCGGGCGGGCAGGTGGACCTGGCGCTCTTCGAGGGCGAAGCCGAGGGCTTCGTCAACCGCGACCCGCAGGCCCCGGCCGCAGTGCAGGCGCTGGAGAGGATCGTCGAGTTCGTCCACGCGCGGCTGGGCTGATCCCCAGCGCGCCTCGCGCTGGGGACGGAGGACAGATGGACATCGGACGGGACGTGGCGGACGGGTGGGGGCTGGCAGGCAAGGTCGCCATCGTGACGGGGGGCGGCGCCGCCGGCGAGGGCATCGGCAACGGGCGGGCCGCCGCCATCCTGCTGGCGCGGGCGGGCGCGCGCGTCGTGGTCGTCGACCGCGACGCGGCGCTGGCCAAGCGCACGGTGGAGATGCTCGCGGCCGCCGGCGGCGAGGGCGTGGCGTTCGCGGCGGACGTCACGCGGGCCGCCGACTGCGCGGCGATGGTCGAGGCGGCGCTCGAGCGCTTCGGCCGCCTGGACCTGCTCGACAACAACGTCGGCGTCGGCAGCCGCGGGTCCGTGCTCGAGGAGAGCGAGGAGAGCTGGCGCCGGGTCATGCAGATCAACGTCGACAGCATGTTCCTCGCGGCCCGGCACGCCATCCCCGCCATCCGTCGCGGCGGCGGCGGCGCGATCGTCAACGTGTCGTCGATCTCGGCGCTGCGCCCGCGCGGGCTGACGGCCTACTCCGTCTCCAAGGGCGCGGTCATCGCCCTGACGCGCGCGATGGCGGTCGACCACGGCCCCGACGGCATCCGCGTGAACTGCGTGGCTCCCGGCCCGGTGTACACGCCGATGGTCTACGCGGGCGGCATGACGGACACGGCCCGCGAGCGGAGGCGCAAGGCCTCGGCCCTCGGCATCGAGGGCACGGGCTGGGACGTGGGGCACGCCGTGCGCTTCCTGCTCTCCGACTGCGCGCGCTACATCACCGGCCAGGTCCTCGTCGTCGACGGTGGCACGACCCTGACCGCGCCGGCGCGCGACTCCCGGTAGACCGTCAGAGTGTCCGCAGGAAGCTCACCATCGCCGCATTGACCTCGGCTGGCCGCTCCTGCTGCGTCCAGTGGCCGCAGCCGGGCAGCATGATGGTCTCGCGCAGCCGGGGGACGAACGTCCGCAGATTGGGGATCAGCCGCTCCATCCCGCGGAAGGCGACCACCAGGTCGCGCTCGCCAGCGACGTAGAGCGCGGGCACGGTGACGCGCGCGCCGGCGAACGGCGCCAGCAGCTCCCAGCTGCGGTCGATGTTCCGGTACCAGTTCAGGCCCCCGCCGAAGCCGGTGCGACCGAACTCGGCCGCATAGAAATCCACGTCGGCGTCGGTGAGCCAGGGCGGGAGCCGGGGCGGATCCGGGATCCGGTCGAGGAACCCGCCGTCGCGCGGCACCATCCCGATATCGGCGGCGGCAGCGCGGGGCGCGTCGCCGGAGGCGCCGTAGAGCAGGCGCCGCAGGGAGGTGCGCACGTCCCGCTCGAGCTCCGCCTCCGCCAGGCCGACGTCCTGGAAGTAGAGCTGATAGAAG
>JAICGY010000224.1 GCA_025922915.1 Candidatus Methylomirabilota bacterium
CGCCCGCTGGCGGGTCATGGCGCCGAACGCGAGCGTCCCGTCGCGCTCCTCGATCCCGGCCAGCGCGGGGATGCGGTTGAGGTCGACCAGCGCGGCCGGCCGGACGAGGCGGAAGTTCAGGAGCGGCACCAGGCTCTGCCCTCCGGCCAGCACCTTGGCGTCGCCGCGGTAGCGGCCCAGGAGGCCGAGCGCCTCCTCCACCGTCCGGGGGGCGTGGTACTCGAAGCGCGGCGGCTTCACGCGCGCACCGTGCGAGCGGCCTGGATGAGCGCGTGCAGGCGGGTCGGCGTCATCGGCAGCTCGGTGATCCCGATCCCGAGAGGCGCCAGCGCGTCGCTCACGGCGTTGGCGATGACGGCCGGCACCGTCATCGACGAGGACTCGCCCAGCCCCTTGGAGCCGAGCGTGGTCAGCGGCGAGGGCGAGACGATGTGCGCGATCTCGATCTCGGGCGCCTCGCTGGCCGTCGGCACCAGGTAGTCCATGAACGTGCCGGTGAGCAGCTGCCCGTCCTCGGTGTACGCCAGCTCCTCGTAGAGCGCACCGCCCAGACCGTGCAGGGCCCCGCCGTAGATCTGCCCCTCGACGATCATGGGGTTGATGATCGTGCCGGCGTCGTGCACGGTGACGTACCGGAGGATCCGGACGGCCGCCGTGTCCGGGTCGACCTCGACCGCCATGACCTCCGCGATGAAGCCGTACGTGTTCGACGAGTTCACGCGGTCGTCCTGGTCCACCGCCCGGGCCTCCGTGAAGCCGAAGACCGCGGTCGCCTGGAGCCCCGGCTCCATGCCGTCCGGCAGCGACTCGGTGTTCCAGTGCGCGCGGCCCGCCAGGTCCTTGACCGAGTACGACGGCCCGGCGCCGGCCCGCACGCGCACCGTGCCGTCGGCGAACTCGAGGTCGGCCGCCGGCCGGTCCATCAGGTGGGCGGCGTACTCCACCAGCTTGGCCTTCAGCTTGCGCGCGGCGAGGGCGACCGCGCTGGTCCCCACCGAGCCGAAACGGCTCGAGTACGTGCCGGACGAGATCGACCACACCCGGGTGAACGTGTCCATCTCGTCCACGACCGTCACGTCGCGCGGCTCGAGCCCCAGCTCGTCGGCCACGATCTGGGAGACGATGGTCTGGTGCCCCTGCCCCTGGGGCGTCGTTCCCAGGATGGCGGTCACGCGCCCGAGGGGGTCGATCTTGATCGTGGCGGCGTCGACCGCGCCCGACTTCGGCAGGTACTCGGGCTTGGCCCGGAACTGCGGATCGAGGGCGGTGGCGACGTAGCCCATGTTCGACACGGAGGGGTCGACGGCGAGCGCGATGCCGATGCCGACGTACCGCCCGGCGGCGCGCGCCCGCGCCTGCTCCCGGCGCAGCTCGTCGTAGCGGGCGATCTCGAGGGCCCGGTCGAAGGCCCGGGGATAGTCGCCGCTGTCGTAGAGCCCGCCCGTCGGCGTCCGGTACGGCATGGCCTCGGGGCCCAGCAGGTTGCGGCGCCGCACCTCCACCGGGTCGAGCCCCAGCCGCGCGGCGAGCAGGTCCATCATCCGCTCCGTCTCGAAGTACAGGTGGCCGCACGCGTAGCCGCGGTTGGGCCCGGTCAGGCTCTTGTTCGTCATCACCACGGAGGCGTCGACCTCGAGGTGGTCGAAGCGGTAGGGACCGACGAAGTTCCCCGTGGGCCGGAACGAGCAGCCGGGCTCGGGGCTCCGGATGTAGCCGCCGACGTTGTCCAGCCAGCGGAACCGCATGCCGAGGATGGTGCCGTCCTTCCGGGCGGCCACCTCGCGGTCGGCGATGCGGTCGGTGCCGCTCGAGGAGGCCAGCAGGTGCTCGCGCCGGTCCTCGATCCACTTCACCGGCACGCCGAGCCGCATGGCGGCCAGTCCGATCAGGGCGATGTACGGGTAGATGCTGGACTTGATCCCGAACGAGCCGCCGATGTCCGGCGGCACGATGAACCGCAGCCGGTTCTCCGCGAGCCCCAGCACCCGCGCGACCAGCGGGTGCATGATGAACGGCCCCATGAAGTTGGACCAGACGGTGAGGACGCCGTCCAGGGCGTCCCAGCGGGCGATGACGCCGTAGGTCTCGATGGGGGTCGACCCGTACTTCGGGAAGCGGAACCGCTCGCGCACGACGACGTCCGCCTCGCGGAACGCGCGGTCGGGGTCGCCGTAGACGAGCCGGCGGTGGCCGGCCAGGTTGGTCCCGACCTTCTCGTGCAGGATGGGCGCATCGGGCGCGAGCGCCCGCTCCGGGTCGGTGACCGCCGGCAGCGGCTCGTAGTCCACGACGACCGCATCGGCGGCATCCTCGGCCAGGTAGCGGTCCCTCGCCACGACCACGGCGACCGGCTCGCCCACGAAGCGCGCCCGGTCCGTCGCCGCCGGGTAGTAGTGGACCGGCGCGGTGACGCCGACGCCGAAAGGCTTGCAGGCGGCGGCGACGTCGGCGCCGGTGATGGCCCCGACGACGCCCTCCATCCCCAGGGCGGCCGTCAGGTCGTAGCCCAGGATGCGGGCGTGCGCGTGCGGAGAGCGGACGATGGCGGCGTGGCACGCGTTGGCCACCGGGGGGTGATCGTCGATGAACGACCCGCGGCCGGTCAGGAGCCGTGCGTCCTCGACGCGGGGCACCGATCGGCCGATCCAGGAGCGGGCGGTCATGGGAGCGGGCCTCGAGGAATGCCTGGCATCGGAACCGCCACACTGTACCCCAGATCGGCGAGCAGCGGGAGCGCGCCCCGGCGCGGGCCGGTCAGCGCGGAGACGCGGAGTCGAAGAGCTCGATCACGACCGCCGTCACGACGCGCGCGGCGTAGGGGGGATTCCGGTCGGCGAGCACGTTCCACAGGCCCCCGGCGAACAGCGCGACCGGGATGGCGACGAGCAGGCAGCGTGCGAGCAGGGCGAAGGGGCGCATGCCCAGCTCCGATCCAACCGGCGTGCCAGCACGCAGGACCGTGCGGGCGGGCTTTCCGCGCGGGTCCCGGGAACGGACCGCGCAAGAGATGCGCGGGCCGCGGTACTTGCTTGCGCGGATCCTCCCCACGCTTGACTGAGGGTCCGCCGTCACCGTACCGTCGTCACACCTGCCGCGCGGGCAGGACCGAGCACGATGACAACGGCGCGACGCCTCCTCCCGGTGCTGCTCCTGGCCACGGCCGCCTGCGCGACCCTCGAGGGGCGGCCGGGTGTCGACGGCGGAGCCGTCCAGGCCGTCCCGATCCAGGTCGTCAACAACATCGTCCTCGTGCCGGTCGTCCTCAACCAGCGGCAGGGCGCGACCCTCATCCTGGACACCGGGGCACAGCACACGCTGCTGAACCCGGAAGTCGCCGCGCGCGCGGGCCTCGATCCGACCTCCGCCACCAAGCGCAAGATCCGGGTGGTGGGCGGCAAGGCGCTGGAAGTGCCGTTCGTCGGGCTCGCCCTGCTGAGCGTGGGCGAGGCGGAGGTCGAGAACCTCACCGTCGGGGTCTACCGGGCGACCCCCAGCGCCCCGATCATCGACGGCATCCTGGGCGCCGACTTCCTGAGCCGCTTCACCATCACGATCGACCGCAAGGCCCGCCAGCTCCGGCTCGAGCGGCAGCCCTGAGCGGCCGGCGCGCGCCCGCCCGCCCCTGCACCGTCGCGACCGGAGACGCCGCCGCATGATACTGTCCCACCGGATCCGGGTCCGGGACGAGGACGTGCGGGGCCACGCGTCGCCGGGCACGGGCGGGACCGGACCCGGGGAGGCGGGATGCGCGGGAGCGTGATCGCGAGGCTCGTGCAGCAGGTGCTCGCCGCCGGGGTCCTCGGGCTCGCCGCCACCGCGGCCGGGCAGCCGGCCGGCACCCCGGACGTCAGCGCCTTCACCGTCGAGTGGCGGCGGACCACCGAGCCGTGGCGGAGACCGACCCTCGAGGGGTACGTCAACAACCACTCGCAGTACCGCGTCGGCAACGTGCGGCTGCGCATCGAGGCGCTCGACGGCACCGACCGCGTGGTGGGCGAGAGCTTCGCCTGGGTCTACGGCAACATCCCGGCCGGCAGCCGCTGGTACTTCTCCGTCCCCGTGCCGCGCGCGGGCGCCGCCACCTTCCGGATCAGCGTCGTCTCGTTCACGCTGATGGCCCTCGAGTCGCCGTAGCGCGCGCCGCCGGCGGCGGCCCGCGCCGGCCCGAGATCGGAACGGGGCCTGCGAGGTGGCGCCCCGCAGGCCCCGGCCACTGGAGCGGGCGATGGGATTCGAACCCACGATCCTCGGCTTGGGAAGCCGATGCTGTACCACTCAGCTACGCCCGCGCGATCACCCGTATCTTACACCGGTCGTCGTCCGGGGGCCGGCCCTACTTCGCGTCCTTGAGCGACATGTCGTAGGCCTTCAGCCGCTCGTCCGGACGGGCCTTCCAGTTCAGGCGGTTGCTCGCCCCGTACAGGTCGATCTGCTGGTAGAGCGGCACCGCCGGCATCTCCTCGATCCAGAGCTTGTTGATGCGATGGTACTGCGCGAGGCGCTTCTTCTCGTCCATGATGGTCTGCGCTTCCTCGAACATCCTGTTGAACTCTTCGTTGTGCCAGTTCACGAAGATGCCCGGCGACTTGAAGAGCGGCCCGTAGACGGTCTCGGCGTCGATCGTCGGGGTGCCCCAGCCGATCAGCCACACCGGCCCCGCCTTGTGCACGTACACCATGTTGTTCAGGTAGTTGACGAACTCGAAGGTCTTCACGCTGGTGCGGATGCCGGCCTTGCCCAGCTGCCCGCCGACCGCCTCCGCGACCTCCTTGTCGCGCACGTACCGCCCCTGGGGCGCGTTCAGGGTGAGCTCGAGCCCGTTGGGGAAGCCGGCCTCGGCCAGCAGCTTCTTCGCCTTGTCGAGATCCTGCTTGATCGGCTTGAGGGTGGGATCGAAGCCGAAGTGCATGCTGGTGAGCATGAGCGGCACGCGCACCGCCTTGCCGTCCAGCACGCCCTTGATGATCTCGTCCACGTCGAGGGCGTACGCGATGGCCTGCCGCACGCGCTTGTCCGCCGTCGGCCCGCTGTAGGGCCCGGTCGGCTTGTGGTCCTTGTCCATCTGGTGCGTGTAGTACATGAGCTGGATGGTGCGGATCGAGGGCGCGGTGGAGAGGAAGACCTTCGGGTGCTTGTCGATGATCGACGCCAGGTGCGGCGGGATGTTGACCGCCACGTCGATCTCGCCGTTCTGCAGCGCGGCCACGCGCACGGCGTCGTCGGGGATCGGCCGGAAGACGACGGTCTTGATCTTCGGGGCGCCGCGCCAGTACCGCTCGTTGGCCTCCAGCACGATCTCCTCGTCCTTCACCCACCGGACGAACCGGTACGGGCCCGTCCCGATCGGCTGGCGGGAGATCGCGGCGCTGTCCTTGTCCTTGTAGGCCTTCGGCGGGTACATCGACGCCTGGTTGAAGGTCAGGACCACCCCGAACGTCGGCCACGGCTTCTTCGTGTGCACGCGCACGGTGTGCGGGTCGACGGCCTCCACCCGGTCGACGGGGGCGAAGAAGCTGGCGCCCCGCAGCTTGCCCTGTCCCTGGGCCAGCCGCTCCAGGCTGAACTTCACCGACTCCGCGTCGAACGGCTCGCCGTTGTGGAACGTCACGCCCTTGCGGAGCTTGACCTCCCAGGTCGTGGGCGCCACCGGCTTGGGCATCTCGGTGGCGAGGGCCGGCACGACCTTCATCGCCTGGTCGCGCTCGTAGAGCGTGTCGAAGATGTTGACGGCGATGTTCGAGGCGGGCGTCTCGGACTGGTTCATCGTGTCGAGCGTCGTCGGGTCGACGCCCTGCGCGATGACGACCTTTCCGGCGGGCGCCGCCGGCGCCGCCGCCGGCACCAGCACGATCGAGAGTGCGGCTATCGCGATACGCCAACGGCTCATCGATCAACCTCCCGGGAGAGAGTCGAGCAAGGGAAAGTGGCGATACTCTAGCACGGGACCCTGAACTGCGTGATTTGACTGCGGTCCGACCCGGTGCCCGGCATCCAGGGCTCGGGCAGTCACGTCCCCCCGGCCGCCTCGGCATCGGACTTGCGGGGGTCCAGGTCCGCTCGTCCTCCTCATCCCTGGGCCAGGCGGACGGGCACCTCGGCCGCAGTTCCCCTTCCGACTCGCGGCCGAGGTCTGTCCGCGAGTTACGCCGCATCGGGAGCGCCGCGCGGCCGGGCGCCACGTCAGGCCGGAGCGCGCGGCTCGGCAAGGGTTGCAGGGCGATCGCGCAGGGCTTGCGGAGGGGCCTGTCCGCCGGCTCGGCGGCCGGGCGACCGACTACCGCTTCTCGATGAAGGCGATGGCGGGGTAGACGTGAACCGCGGCCACGTGCTGGTCGGCGTAGCTCGCGACGTAACCGTCGGTCTTGAAGGCCCAGTGGTGGAGCCCGTCGAGCCGTCTCTTCACGACGGCGATGGGCGTGCCCGCCAGATCGAGGGCGCCACCACCGTACTGCGGCCAGTACGACGTCTGCAGATCCTCGATGACGTAGAGTCCCCCCGACCGGACGGCCGGGAACAGCGCGTCGAAGCTCGTCGCGACGTCGGTGCCGACGTGACTGCCGTCGTCGATCACCAGATCGATCGGACCGACCCGCTCGACGACCTCGGCAAGAAAGCGGGGGTCGTTCTGGCTTCCCTGCAGCACGGTGATCCGGGGACCGGTCACCGTCTTCGGGTAGAGATCGATCCCGATGATCTCGGCATTCGCGCAGTATCGTTGCCACATCTTCAGCGAACCGCCACCGCGCCTCGGATCAGGACCACCGCCGACCCCGATCTCCACGATCTTCTTGATCTTCCGCCGTCGGTGGGCGATGTGACGCTCGTAGTACGGCGGGAACCCGCTCTGCCACTTGTCCGTCCCGTAGATTTCCGCGAGACGGCTCAGGCGATGAGGCAGGAGGGGAGCCTCGACGCGCTCCTTCAACCACTGTCGTGCCGCTCTGGAGAGGACCCTCCCGCGAGCCGCCC
>JAICGY010000225.1 GCA_025922915.1 Candidatus Methylomirabilota bacterium
CGCTGGTTCACCTCGGGAACGTAGTCCTCGGGCAAGAATCCCTCCACCGCCACGCTCACCACCGGCTCGACCGGGGAGGCGGTCGGATCGCCTCGCAATTCTCGCACGGCCTCCGCGAGCAGCTTCGAGTAAAGATCGTAGCCCACGGCGGCGATGTGGCCGTGCTGCTGCGCCCCGAGCAGGTTGCCGGCACCCCGGATCTCGAGGTCGCGCAGGGCCAGCTTGAAGCCCGACCCCAGCTCGGTCAGCTCCTGCAGGGCCCGGAGCCGCCGCTGCGCCTGCTCGTCGACGCGTCCGTCGGCGGGCACGAGCAGATAGCAGTACGCCTGCAGCCGCTCCCGCCCCACCCGGCCCCGCAGCTGGTAGAGCTGGGCCAGACCGAAGCGGTCGGCGCGGTTGACGATGATCGTGTTGGACGCCGGGATGTCGAGGCCGGACTCCACGATCGCGGTGCACACGAGCACGTCGGCCTGACCGCTGACGAACTTCACCATGGCGGCCTCGAGCTCGCGCTCGCCCATCTGCCCGTGCGCCATGACGACCCGGGCCTCCGGCACCAGGTCCTGGACCATGCGGGCCATCGAGGGCAGGGACTGGACGCGGTTGTGGACGAAGAAGACCTGTCCGCCGCGCTCGAGCTCCCGCTCGAGCGCCTCCTTGATGACCGCCTTGCTGAACCGCCGGACGACCGTCTCCACCGGGTGCCGGTCGAGCGGCGGCGTCTCGATGACGGACATGTCGCGCACCCCGGAGAGCGCCATGTACAGCGTGCGCGGGATCGGGGTGGCGGTGAGGGCCAGCACGTCGACGGAGGCCCGCAGCTGCTTGATCCGCTCCTTGTGGGCCACGCCGAACCGGTGCTCCTCGTCGACCACGAGGAGCCCCAGGTTCTTGAACACGATGTCCTTCGACAGCAACCGGTGGGTGCCGATCACCACGTCGACGGTGGCCTGGCGGAGCCCCTCCACGACCGCCTTCTGCTCCCGCGGCGACCGGAAGCGCGACAGCAGCTCCACGCGGGCCGGGAACGGCCCGAACCGGTCGCTGAAGGTGGCGAAGTGCTGCTGGGCGAGGACGGTGGTGGGCACCAGGACCGCGACCTGGAGGCCGTCGGCGACGGCCTTGAACGCGGCGCGCAGCGCGACCTCCGTCTTGCCGTACCCGACGTCGCCGGCCACGAGGCGGTCCATCGGGCGGTCGGCGGCCATGTCGGCCTTGACGTCCTGGATCGCGCGCAGCTGGTCCCGGGTCTCCTCGAACCGGAACGCCGCCTCGAACTCCCGCTGCCAGGGCGTGTCGGGCCCGTAGCGATGCCCCTCGGCCACCGCGCGGCGCGCGTAGAGCTTGAGCAGCTCCTCCGCCATCTCGCGCAGCGCCGCCCGCACCGACTCCTTCACCCGCTGCCAGCCGGGCCCCCCCAGCCGGTCGAGCCGCGCCGTCCCGGCGTCGCCGCCCAGGTACTTGGAGACGAGGTCCAGGCGCTCCACGGGAAGGTAGAGCTGCCCCGCCTCGGCGTACTCGAGCACGAGGAAGTCGCCCTCCCGATCGCCGACCTTCATCGTCCGGAGGCCGCGATAGCGGCCGATCCCGTGGTCCTCGTGGACCACCAGATCGTCGACCTCGAGGTCGGTGAAGGCCGTGAGGGCGGCTCCCCGCTGGTACTTCGGCCGCCGGAGCGCGCGGCGGCGGGCGCCGAACATCTCCGTCTCGGTGAGCAGCACGAGCCCGAGCGCGGGGATCACGAAGCCGCCCGAGCAGTCGCCCACCACGACCGCCAGCGGCTCGGGGCCGTCCAGCCCGGAGGCGGCCGGCGCCTCCACCTCGTGATCGCGCAGGATCTGCCGCACGTGCTCGGCCTGGTGCTCGTCGGCGACGATCAGGCGCACGGTGAAGCCCTCGGCGCGCCAGCGGGCGAGCGCTTCCACGAGCTGGGCGAAGCGGCCGGAGAACCGGTCGACGGTCAGCGTGTCGAGGACGTGCTCGAGCCCGTCGGCCGGCCCGGCCGACG
Organism: Candidatus Methylomirabilota bacterium; assembly: GCA_025922915.1. GTDB lineage: Bacteria > Methylomirabilota > Methylomirabilia > Rokubacteriales > CSP1-6 > JAICGY01. The sequence goes on from JAICGY010000225.1 coordinate 2,009, forward strand.
GCAGCAGCGGCAGCTCGAGGCGCGGGCGCCCGGCGATCGCCTCGCGGAGCCGGTCACGGCCCGGCGCCTCCTCCTCGGTCTCGCCCAGCATGGCCGGCGCATCGACCACGACCGGCGCCGCGGGCGGCAGGTAGTCGAGCAGCCCGGCCGCCCCGGCCTCGGCATCGGCGTCCGCGGCCCCGAGCGGGAGCAGGAGCAGCTCGTCGAGCGCCGCCACCGAGCGCTGGCTGGTCGGGTCGAACAGCCGGATGGACTCCACGTCGTCGCCGTCGAGCTCGATGCGGGCCGGGCTGGCGTGCGTCGGGGCGAAGACGTCCACGATGCCGCCGCGCGCGCTCCACTGCCCCACCTCGACGACCGTGTCCACGCGCTCGTAGCCTGCGCGCTCGAAGGCCTCGAGGAGCAGCTCCCGGTCCAGGCGATCGCCGGCGGCGACCCGGAGCGAGCGGTCCGCGAAGTCGGCGGGCGGCGGCAAGGGCGTCGCGAGGCCGCCCGGCGTGGCGACGACGACCACCGGCTCGGCGGCGGCCAGGCGGCGCGCGATGACGGCGCGCTCGGCGTCGGCCTCGCGGTGGTGCCCGCCGCGCCAGAGCCGCGGCTCGCGCTCCGGAAACTCCAGGGCCGGCGTGCCGAAGAAACGGAGGTCCTGGGTCCAGCGGTGGGCGTCCGGCATGGAGCGCACGAGGACCAGCAGGGGACGTGGATGGGCCTGGGCGATCTCGGCGACGACCAGGGCCCGGGCGGCGCTGGTGAGGCCGGCGGCGCGCAGGCAGGGGCGTCCCTCGGCGAACGCCTTCGCGAGCTCCTCGAACGCCTGCCACGACTTGAGCATGGTGTCGGACCGGAACGGGCGCCGCCGCGGCGAGGACCGGCCCGTCGACTACCCTACCGCGCGCCCTTCGCCAGGTAAAACGAAAGGGTCTCGAGCTCGATCGAGAGGTCGACGTGCTTCAGGCGGACGTCGCGGGGGACGCGCAGGCGCGCGGGGGCGAAGTTGAGGATCGACTTGATGCCGGCGGCCACGAGCTGGTCGGTGACGGGCTGGGCCGCCTCGGGCGGGACGGCGAGGATCGCGATCTGCACGCCACGGGCCTTCAGCTCGCGGCCGAGCTCGCGGCTCGCCACGATCGGCACGCCGTCAACCTGGCGGCCGATCTTCTCGGGATCGTCGTCGACCACGATCGCGATGCGGAAGCCCTGCCGGGCAAAGCCCTTGTAGTGGAACAGCGCGGAGCCCAGGTTGCCGAAGCCGACCAGGGCGACCGGCCACTCGCGGTCGAGGCCCAGGATCCGCTGCAGCTCGGCCTTGAGCCCGGAGACGTAGTACCCGATGCCGCGCACGCCGAACTCGCCGAAGTAGGCCAGGTCCTTGCGGACCTGCGCCGAGTTGAGGCTGAACCGCTCGGCGAGGTCCTGCGAGGAGATGGTCTTGACGCCGTCCTCCTCCAGCTGCAGGAGGCAGCGCGTGTACACGGACAGCCGCCGGATGGTCATCTCCGGGATCTTCGGCAGCCGGTACGGCGAGCGCGCCATGCGCAGGGGCGGCGCGGGCCGGGCCCGCGCCGCCGACTCCTGGGACTCCGCTCAACCGATCGGCTGGACGAAGAGCAGGATCATCGCCACGACGAGCACGTAGATCGCGAGCGACTCGATGAGGGCGAGGCCGATGATCATCGCCGTCTGGATCCGCGCCGCCGCGCCCGGCTGCCGCGCCATCGCGTCGACCGCCGACGCCACCGCCCGGCCCTGTCCGAGGGCGCAGAGACCGGCGGCAAAGGCCAGGGCGAAGCCCGCGGCCAGGATCGCGAACGGCCCGATCCACTCCGCCGCCCCCGCCGGGGCCGGCGCCTGGGCGGCCGCGAGGCCGGGGAACGCGAGGACTGCCATCGCTGCCAGCATGAGTGAACGTCGCACGACCGCCCTCCTCTGTACGTGTGTTCTGCTAGTGATGGTCCGCATGATGCTCCGCGTGGTGCTCGGACTCCTCGACCGCACCCGAGATGTACAGCATCGTGAGCATGACGAAGATGAACGCCTGCAGCAGGGACACCAGGATCTTGAGCGGGTAGAGGAACCCGATCGTGAAGACCATCATGACGACGCCGCCGATGCCGCCGACCACCACGCCGATGGCGCTGCCGGACAGGGCCCAGCCGAGCAGCCCGTCCAGCCCCATCAGGAAGAAGATGATCGCGAGCAGGATGTGACCGCCCACCATGTTGCCGAACAGCCGCAGGGTGAGCGAGAGCGGACGCGCCAGGTGGCTGATGATCTCGATCACGAACATGAGCGGCTTCAGCGCGAGCGGCACCGGGCCCGTGAAGTGCTTGAGGTAGGTGAGCGCGCCCTGCTTGCGCACGCCGATCCAGTGGTAGGACAGGAACACCACGACCGCGCACGCCGCCGTCGTGTTCAGGTTCGTCGTCGGCCCGTTCATGCCCGGCACGAGCCCGAGCAGGTTGCCGACCAGGATGAAGATCCCCAGGGTGGCGATGAGGGGCAGGAACCGGCGCCCCTCCGGCCCCAGCACGTCGTCGATGATCTGGAAGAACTGCTCGATGACGACCTCGAAGAAGTTCTGCAGGCCGGTCGGCACCAGCGCCACCCGGCGGGTGGCCAGGAACGCGACGACGGTCAGCCCGATCATGATCAGCCACGTGTACGTCACGTGGTCCGGGACGTCGGGCAGACGGAAGATGGGCGGATGCTCGATGACGTTCACGGCCGCAACTCCGCGCGGGCGAGGCCGAGCCCCTGCACCACGACGGCCACCGGCAGGACCGTGTAGCCGGCGAGCAGCGCGACCGGATGCGCCCAGCCGGTCGCGAACAGGGCCGCCACCGCCGCCGACACGCCGGCGAACCGCAGCCCCGCCGCCATCAGCCAGGGGGACACCGTGATCCGGCCGTCCGCCTCCTGCCGCACGGCGCGACGCGCGAACCAGTGGAGCGTGCCCAGCGCGAGCGCGGCGCCCGCGAGCACGCCCACCCCGCCGGGCGCGCCGCCGAGCCAGCCGCCGGGCGCCGCCAGCGCGACGGCGCCCATGGCCGTCCAGCGCGTCGCGCCCGTGAGGAGTTCACCCGGCGTCATCGATGTCACGCTCCGCAGCCTTCACCGCACGAAAGAGGTTCACGAACCCGGCGGCGATCCCGAAGCCCAGCCCTATCAGCGTCAGCCACGGCGCCGTCCCCAGCCACCGGTCGAGGAAGTACCCCCCGGCCAGGCCGATCACCGTCGCGAGGACGAGCGCCATCCCGATCGACGACAGCGCGGCGAGCGATCTCCAGGGCCCCGGATCCTCGGGGGGCGCCATGTGAAGGAGAACACTAGCACACGATCCCAGGGCCGACAAGGCGTCACAAGCACATGGAATCGCTGGCAAATGCCGACGCGCGGGCCGCGGAGATCGGCACAACCGCCCCGGCGCGAAAGCTTCCGCACGATGCATCAAGCCGGCGCCTCCCACGCCCGCGCCCGGTCCACGGCGCGACGCCAGCCGTCGTACCCCCGGGCGCGGGCGGCGGCGTCCAGCCGCGGCCGGAACGTCCGCTCCACGAGGTGACGCGCGGCGACCGCGTCGATCGACGACCACAGGCCGACCCCCAGGCCGGCGAGATAGGCCGCCCCGAGCCCGGTCGTCTCGATCACGCGCGGCCGGAGGACGTCGACGTCCAGGACGTCGGCCTGGAACTGGCACAGGAAGTCGTTGGCCACCGCGCCGCCGTCGACCTTCAGCGCGCGCGGCGCGAGGCCGGCGTCCGCCGTCATCGCCTCGAGCACGTCGCGGGTCTGGTACGCGATCGCCTCGAGCGCGGCCCGGACGACGTGGGCCCGCGTCGTGCCACCCGTGAGGCCCACGATCGTGCCGCGCGCGTACGGGTCCCAGTGCGGCGCCCCGAGCCCCACGAACGCCGGCACGAAGTACACGCCTCCCGTGTCCGGCACCGAGTCCGCGAGCGCCCGGGTCTCGTCGGCGCGGGCGACGAGGCCGAGCCCGTCCCGGAGCCACTGCACCGCCGCCCCCGCGACGAAGATGCTGCCCTCGAGCGCGTAGGTGGTGCGGCCCCGGAGCCGCCAGGCGATCGTGGTGACCAGGCCGCGCGCGGAGGCGACCGGGACGTCGCCCATGTTGAGCAGGACGAAGCATCCGGTGCCGTAGGTGTTCTTGGCGTCTCCGGCCGCGTAGCAGGCCTGACCGAAGAGGGCGGCCTGCTGGTCGCCCGCGATGCCGGTGATCGGCACGCCCGCCGGGAGCCACCCGACGTCCACGGTCTCCCCGCAGAACCCGGAGGAGTCCACGATCGCGGGCAGGACCTCCCGCGGCACGTCCAAGAGCGCGAGCAGCTCGGGGTCCCAGTCGACGGTCCGGAGGTCGAGGCAGAGCGTGCGCGACGCGTTCGTCGCGTCGGTGGCGTGCACCCGCCCCCCGGTCAGCTTCCAGAGCAGCCACGAGTCGACGGTCCCGAAGGCCAGCTCGCCGCGGCTGGCGCGCCGGCGCGCCCACGGCACGTGGTCGAGCAGCCACGCGATCTTGGTGCCGGAGAAGTAGGCGTCGAGGACGAGCCCGGTGCGCTCGCGGATCAGGGGCTCGACGCCGCGCGCGCGCAGCGCGTCGCAGTTGGGCGCGGTGCGGCGGCACTGCCACACGATGGCGCGGTGGATCGGGGTCCCCGTCGCGCGCTCCCAGACGATGGTCGTCTCGCGCTGGTTGGTGATGCCGACGGCAGCCACGTCGGCGCCCGTGATCCCGGCCGCCGCGAGCGCGTGCCGGGCCGCCTCGCCCGTCGTCCGCCAGATGTCCTCGGGATCGTGCTCGACCCAGCCGGGCCGCGGGTAATGCTGCGGCAGCTCCGCGTATCCCCGGGCC
>JAICGY010000226.1 GCA_025922915.1 Candidatus Methylomirabilota bacterium
AGTCACGTCGCCCGTCGGCGCCGGCGCGACGTCCACGAGGTAGCTCCCCGCGAGCCCGGTCGCGCCGGTGATCAGGACGCGCATCGTCCCGTATCGTACTACAGCGTCACGGCGTCGAGCGGTGTCATGCCACTGCGGGAGCCGGGGTGCCCGAGGGGAGAGTGCTGGGGGGTCGGTCCGAGGCGCCCGCGGCCCTACTCCCCCAGGAGCTGGACCGAGATCTCCCGCTTCCGCGGCCCGTCCAGCTCGGCGAAGATCACCGACTGGAAGCGCCCCAGCGCCAGCTCGCCGTTCTGCACGGCCACCGCGATGTTGCGGCCGAGGAGGGCGGCGCGGAGGTGGGCGTGGGCGTTGCCGCGCTCGCAGTCGGAGTACCGGGGGTCGTCGTGGCGATAGCCGTTGCGCTCGGGGACGAGCCGCTCGATGAGCCGCCGGAGGTCGTCGATCAGCGCGCTCTGGAACTCGTTGATGAAGAGCGCGCACGTCGTGTGCATCGTGTTGATCAGCGCGATGCCGTTGCTGATGGGGAACTGGTGCACGGCGTCGCCGATGAGCTTCGTGATGTCGGAAACCTCGGTGCGCTCCTCACTCGACAGCGTGAACGAGGCGTTGAAGACCTTCATCGCCGTGCTTTCTCCGAGGGCGCATCCCAGTAAATTCGCAGGCAGACGTGCCGGCGTGGCCGCGCCGAGACCAGCGGTTACCATAGGCGCAAGGTTGCACAAAAGTCAAACTCACGCCGGACGGCGACCGCTCACGCCGCTTTCGGGTCGAGGAGGTCCCGGAGGCCGTCGCCCAGCAGGTTCAACCCGAGCACGGTGAGGGCGATGGCGCCGCCCGGGAACACCGCGAACCACGGGTTCATCCCCAGGAAGTTCTGCGCCTCCCGCAGCATGAGGCCCCACGAGGGGTTCGGCGGCTGGGTGCCGAGGCCCAGATAGGCCAGCGCCGCCTCGGCCAGGATGGCGACCGGAAAGCTCGTGGTCGCCTGGACGATCAGGGGCGCCAGGGTGTTCGGCAGCACGTGGCGGAAGAGCAGCCGGCGGTCGCGGGCGCCGAGGGCGCGCGCCGCGACCACGAACTCCCGCGCGCGGAGCTCGAGCACGCCGCCGCGCGCCAGCCGGGCGAAGGCGGGAACGAACGCGATGCCGATGGCCACCATGCTGACGACGATCCCGGGCGAGAAGACCGCGGTGAACAGCAGGGCGGAGAGGATCGCCGGGAACCCCTGCACCGCGTCGACGAGCCGCATGGCGGCCTCGTCGAGCCACCCGCCCAGCCAGCCGCTCGCCAGCCCGAGCAGGACGCCGGCGACGGCCCCGATGCCGACGGCGATGACGCCGACGGCGATGGAGGTCACCGCGCCGGTCATCACGCGCGAGAGGATGTCGCGGCCGAACTGGTCGGTCCCGAACGGATGGACACCGGACGGGCCCTGCAGCCGGGCCCCGATCGACATGGCCAGCGGGTCGGCCGGCGTGTAGACCAGGCTCAGCCCGGCCGTGGCGAGGAGCGCGGCGGTGATGGCGCCGCCCAGCACGAACGTCGCGTGCCGCCACGGCCGGCTAGTCATACCGGATGCGCGGGTCGAGGTAGGCGTAGGCGAGATCGACGAGGAAGTTGACGAGCACGATGGTGGCGGCCACGAACAGCGTCACGCCCTGCACGACGGGGAGGTCGCGGGCGGCGATGGCCCCGAGGGCGAGGCGGCCGAGCCCGGGGAGGGCGAAGACGGACTCGAGGACGATCGAGCCGGCCAGGAGCTGGCCCAGCTGCAGCCCGGCCACGGTCACGACGGGGATCAGCGCGTTGGCGAGCGCGTGCTTGACGAGCACCCGGCCGCCGGTCAACCCCTTGGCGCGGGCGGTCCGGACGTAGTCCTCGCGCAGCACGTCGAGCACCGCCGAGCGCGTCGCCCGGGCGAGGACGGCGGCCTGGAAGAAGCCCAGCGCGACAGCGGGCAGGAGGAGCGATCGCACCCCCGGCCACACGCCGTCGCCCCAGCCCTCGAACCCGCCGGCGCGCACCCAGCCGAGGTGCACCGAGAAGAGCAGGATGAGGAGGAGCCCGGACCAGAACTGCGGGACGGAGACGCCGAGCTGCGACACGACCATCCCGACGTAGTCGCCGGCGCGGCGGTGGTGCGTGGCCGCGTAGAGCCCGACCGGCAGCGCGGCGAGCACCATGAGCGCGGCCGCCATGAGCGTCAGCGGCAGCGTCACCGGCAGGCGCGACACGATCAGCCCGGCCACCGGCACGTCGTACTGGATGGAGCGGCCGAGGTCGCCGCGGAGCGCGTCCCCGAGCCACCTCCCGTACTGCAGGGCGAGCGGCCGGTCGAGCCCCATCGCCTGCCGCAACCGGTCGGCCGCCTCCGGGGAGCCCTCCGTCCCCATGATGAGCAGGGCCGGATCGCCGGGGAGGACGCGGATCACGACGAACACGAGGACGGAGACGAGGAACAGGGTCACGACGAAGGCCGCGCCCCTCCTCGCCAGGTAGCGACGCACGCGGCGCGCGCTACTTCGCCCAGGCCACCTCGGAGAGGTCGAAGGCGGGCGTGGGCAGGTCCTTCCAGAGCCCCTGCAGCCCCTTCCTGGTCACGGCGAGGCGCGGGTGGACGTACAGCCAGACGACGGGCGCGTCCTCCGCCATCAGCTTCTGCATCTTGACGTACAGGTCGCGGCGCGCCTTGTCGTCGAGGGTGACCTCGGACGTCCGGTGGAGCGCCTGGAATTTTGGGCTGTCGTAGCGGAAGTAGTACTTCGGGTTCGCGTAGTTGCCCGCGTCCCAGGCCTCGGCGTGACCGATGATGGTGAGGTCGTAGTCCGCCTGCCGGTACACGCGGGCGATCCACTGCCCCCACTCGATCTGCTCGATCTTCACCCTGATCCCGGCCCGCGCCAGCTGGTTCACGAGGACCTCGCCCGTCCGCACCGTGTAGTAGTACTGGGGCGCCACCCGGAGCACGGCCTCGAAGCCGTTCGGGTAGCCGGCGTCGGCCAGGAGCCGCTTGGCCTTCGCCAGGTCGAACGGCACCGCGCGCGACATGTCGACGAAGTAGGGATTGAGGGGGTCCACGTTCGAGCCCAGCACCCGGCCGAACCCGAACATCGCGCCCTTGACCACCTCGCCCTTGTCGATCGCGTGCGTGATGGCGCGGCGGACCCGGACGTCGGTGAACGGCTTGCGGCTGTTGTTCATGGCCAGGATGACGTCGTTCGTCGTCTCCCCGACCACGACCTGGAAGCGCGTGTCCTTCTGGAGATCCGCCACGTGCTCGGGCCCGATGCCGAACATGGCGGCGTCGATGTCGCCGGCCTTGAGCGCGGCCAGCGCGGCGTTCGGATCGGGAATGAAGCGATAGGTGACGCGGTCGAGCTTCGGCAGCCCCTTGACGTGGTACTCGGGGTTCCGGACGAGGACGATGCGGTCGCCGCGCACCCACTCCTGGAGCCGGAACGGCCCGGTGCCGATCGGCTCGCTCTTCATCGTCTCCACCGCCTCGCGGGGATAGACGACCGAGCCCTGCCGGGCGAGCGTGAGGAGGAACGCCGCGTCCGGCTCCGTGAGGGCGAAGGTGACCGTGTGGTCGTCCTTGACGATGATGTCGCCGATGCTCGCGTAGTGCTTGGGGTGGGGATGCTTGCTCTCGGGGTTCATCGCCCGGTCGAAGACGTACTTCACGTCGCTCGCCTTGAGCTCGCGGCCGTTGTGGAACCGCACGCCCTTCTTCAGGAAGAAGGTGTAGTTCTTGTTGTCCGCGGTGTGCCAGCGCTCGGCCAGCCACGGCACCAGGTCGCCGTGACGATCGATCTTCACCAGGCACTCCTGGACGTTGTAGTGCACGACGGCGGCGATGGCCGAGGCGGGGCTCGCCGTCAGGTCCAGCCCCGGCGGCTCCGTGGCCACCTGCACCACGAGGGTCGAGCCTTGGCCGTGGGCCGCCGCGGGACCGAGGGCGGCGACGAGGGCGGCGGCGAGCAGCGCGAGGACCGTTCGGCGCGTCATGGCGACCTCCTGAAATGAGCGAGCGTCCGGCGCAGCCCCTCGTCGAAGTCCACCAGCGGCGCGTAGCCGAGCCGCCGCTTGGCCCGGGTGATGTCGGCCAGGGTGTGCGGCACGTCGCCCGGGCGCGAGGGTGTGTGGCGACGCCGGACCGGCCGGCCGAGGAGCGCCTCGAGCCGCTCGGCGATCTCGAGGAGGCTCACGCGCGCGCCGCACCCCACGTTGTAGGCCTGGCCGGCTGCCTCCGCCGGCGCCCGCGCGGCCAGGCAGTTGGCGACCACCACGTTGTCGATGTAGGTGAAGTCGCGCGACTGCCGCCCGTCGCCGTGCACCTCGAGCGGCTGGTCGCCGAGCGCCCACAGGATGAAGCGCGGGATGACGGCGGCGTACTCGGAGGCCGGGTCCTGGCGGGGCCCGAAGACGTTGAAGTAGCGGAGACCGATGGTCTCCACCCCGTACAGGCGGCTCCAGACCGCCGCGTACTGCTCGCCGGCCGCCTTCGACACCGCGTAGGGGGAGATGGGTGCGGGGGGCTGGTCCTCGCGCTTCGGCAGCTCCGGGCGGTCCCCGTACACCGACGACGACGAGGCGTACACGACCCGACGGACGCCGGCCCGCCGCGCCGCCTCCAGGACGTTGAGCGTGCCGTGGACGTTGTGGTCGTTCGCGCCGAGCGGGTCGGCGATGGACCGCGGCACCGAGCGCATCGCCGCCTGGTGGAAGACCACCTCGACGTCGCGGCTGACGCGCTCGACGGTGGGCAGGTCGCGGATGTCGCCGCGGACGATCTCCAGCCGGGCGCCGGCGGAGGCGGCGAAGTCCAGGTTGGCCATCGCGCCCGTGGAGAAGTCGTCGAGGACGCGCACGGTCGCTCCCGGCTCGTCCTCGAGGAGGCGCTCGGCGACGTGCGAGCCGATGAAGCCGGCGCCGCCCGTGACGAGATAGATGCTCACGGCCGTGGATTGTATCAGCCCCGCGGGCGCCTCAGGCGAGGCGCGCGGCGCCGAGCCCCGCGCCCGCCTGCCGGTACTCCTCGCGCGGCGGCGCGAAGATGTCCAGCACCACGCACCGGGAGTCGAGCGTGCGGCCGCCGTGGGGCACGTTCGGCGGCGTCTGCCAGAAGTCCCCGGCACGCACGTGGTGCTCCACGCCGTCCTGGATCCGGATCCACTCGCCCTCCAGGCACACCCCCCACTGCTCGTTCGGGTGGCTGTGCACGGGCGAGGTGGAGCCGGGCTCCAGCGTGACCACCGACAGCATCGCGTTGACCCCGGGGAACACGCGCGCGGTGACGCCGGGCGCGAGCTCGCGCACGATGCCGCCGGTCCTCAGATTATGGAAGCACGCGTCCGTCATCGAATCTCTCCTCCGTCGTTTACAGCGCTCGGTCGACCCATTAGACTATGCCGCGCCGGCGCCGGAAATCCCCTCCGTCGCGCCAGGAGGCACCGTGCGGTTCTTCGTCGCGATGGTCTCGCACGAGACGAACACGTTCAGTCCGCTGCCGACGGGGCGCGCCCAGTTCGAGGCGGGCGAGCTGCGCTACGGCGGCGAGCTCCTCGAGACGTACCGCGGCACCGGCACGTGCCTCGGCGGCATGATCGCCGCCGCCGGCGAGCGGTCCGCCGCGCTGGTGCCGTCGATCGCCGCCTCCGCCTCGCCGGCCGGGCGCGTCACCAAGGACTTCTACGAGGAGACCCGGGCCCGGCTCCTCGCCGACCTCCGGGCGGCTGGCCCGCTCGACGGGGTGCTCCTCGATCTCCACGGCGCCATGGTCGTCGAGGGGCTGGACGACGGCGAGGGCGACCTGCTGCGCGCCGTGCGGGCCACCGTCGGCGACCTCCCGGTGGCGGTGACGCTCGACTTCCACGCCAACGTCACGCGCGCGATGGTCGAGGCGGCCACGCTCCTGCACGGCTACAAGACCTATCCCCACGTCGACATGGAGGCGCGCGGGAGGGAGGCGGCGGCCCGGCTCGCCGACGTCGTCGCCGGGCGGCTGCGACCGGCCCGCGCCTGGCGCCAGCCGCCGCTGCTGCCGCCGATCGCGGGCCAGGCCACCGCGCGCGGCCCCATGCGCCGCCTCCACGACCTCGCCCAGGCCATGGAGCGCCGCCCGGGCGTGATCTCCGTCTCCGTCTTCGCCGGCTTCCCGCTCGCCGACATCCACGACGCGGGGCTCTCGGTCTACGTCGTCACCGACGGCGACCAGGCCCTGGCCGACATGCTCGCCGACGAGCTGGCGGCCGCGGCCTGGGACCTCCGTCACGACTTCCTCCACACCGCGCTGTCGCCGGCGGAGGCGATCGCACGGGCCCTGGCGCTCGACGGCGGGCCCGTCGTGCTCGCCGACGTCGCGGACAACCCCGGGGGCGGGGCGGCCGGCGACACGACGACCCTGCTGCGCGCGCTGCTCACGGCCAGGGTCCGGTCCGCGACGGTCGCCTGCCTCTGGGATCCGGAGGCCGTCGCCGCCTGCGCACGGGCCGGCGCGGGGGCCACGGTGAGCGTCACCGTCGGCGGGCGCGTCGATCCCGGTCACGGGGCACCGCTGCCGCTCACCGGCCGCGTGCGCACGCTCTCCGATGGCCGCTTCGTCTACCGCGGCCCGATGAACCGGAATCTCGAGGGGCGGCTCGGCCCGACCGCCGTGCTCGAGGTCGACGGGGTGAAGGTCATCCTCGTCTCGCACCGCCGGCAGGCCCTCGACCCCGAGATGATCCGCATCGCCGGCATCG
>JAICGY010000227.1 GCA_025922915.1 Candidatus Methylomirabilota bacterium
AGGGGCTCGAGATCGCCGAGACGCTCGTGCGCTCCAACGCCGTCGAGGTCATCGTCATCGACTCCGTCGCCGCCCTCGTGCCGCGCGCCGAGCTCGACGGCGACATGGGCGACTCGCTCCCCGGCCTGCAGGCCCGCCTCATGTCCCAGGCGCTGCGCAAGCTCACCGCCGCCATCTCCCGCTCCGGCGCCATCGTCATCTTCATCAACCAGATCCGCGAGAAGATCGGCGTGATGTTCGGGTCGCCCGAGACCACGACGGGCGGGCGCGCGCTCAAGTTCTACGCGTCGATCCGCCTCGACATCCGCCGGCAGGACGCGATCAAGCAGGGGACGGAGTCGGTCGGCGTCCGCACCAAGGTCAAGGTCGTCAAGAACAAGCTGGCGCCGCCGTTCCGCGAGGCGGAGTTCGACGTGCTGTACGGCGAGGGCATCTCGAAGTCCGGGGCCGTGCTCGACGCCGCTGTCGAGCAGGGGATCATCGAGAAGTCCGGCACCTGGTACACCTACAAGAGCGAGCGGATCGGACAGGGCCGCGAGAACGCGAAGCGCTGGCTGCAGGACAACGCGGCGGTCCTGGCCGATCTCGAGACGAAGATCCGCGAGGCGCTCGGGCTCCGCGCCCCCGCGACGATCAAGTAGCCCATCGCCGCGCCCCGCCGCGTGCTCGACGAGGCGGCCGCGCGGGTCGCGGCGGGGGATCTCCTCTCCCGCCGCGCGTGGACATGCGCCGAGCTCGCCACGCGCCTGCGCCGCCGCGGTGCGCCGCCCGACGTGGCGGCCGCGGTCGTGGCCGATCTCGCCGCGCGCGGCTACGTGGACGACGCCGCGTTCGCCCGCCACTGGGTCGCCACCCGCACCGCGCGCGGCTACGGCGCCGCGCGTCTACGGGCCGAGCTCCGGGCGCGCGGCGTCGCGCGCGCGCTCGTGGACGCGGCGCTCGCCGGCCTCGGCGTCGACGAGACGCTGGAGCGGGCCCGCGCGCTGGCGCGGCGACGGCTGCCCGTTCTCCGGCGGACGGCGGGCCCCCGCGCCGCGAGCCGGCTGCGCGACTACCTGCTCCGGCGCGGCTTCGCCGGGTCCGTCGTCGCGCGCGTCGTGCGGGAAGCGCTCGGCGCGACGCACGACGAGGGTGACTGACCGCCCACCGAAGCGCCCCGCCCGCGCGGCGGCGCCCCGGGGAGCGCCCGACCCGCGGTGTACAATGACGTTCTCATGAGCGGTGCCGAGCTCCGTGAAGCGTTCCTGCGCTACTTCGAGCGCAACGGGCACACGCGCGTGCGCTCGTCGGCGCTGGTGCCCGCCGACGACCCGACGCTGCTCTTCACCAACGCCGGCATGGTGCAGTTCAAGCGGGTCTTCCTCGGCGAGGAGCGCCGCGAGTACGCGCGGGCGACCACCTGCCAGAAGTGCGTGCGCGCCGGCGGCAAGCACAACGACCTGGAGAACGTGGGCCGCACCGCGCGCCACCACACGTTCTTCGAGATGCTCGGCAACTTCTCCTTCGGCGACTACTTCAAGCGGGAGGCGATCGCGTTCGCCTGGGAGTTCCTCACCCGGGACCTCGGCCTGGACCGCCGCCGCCTGAAGGCGACGGTGTACACCGAGGACGACGACGCGTTCGGCCTCTGGAAGTCGGTGGCCGGCCTCGGCGACGGCGAGATCCTGCGCCTGGGCGAGGCGGACAACTTCTGGGCGATGGGCGACACCGGCCCGTGCGGGCCTTGCTCGGAGGTCCACTTCCACCAGGGCGACGACCTGCCGTGCCCCGAGGTCGAGGCCGGCCGGGCGTGCCTGGGCCCGGCCTGCGAGTGCGACCGGTGGCTGGAGATCTGGAACCTCGTCTTCATGCAGTACAACCGCGACGCGAGCGGCACGCTGACCCCGCTGCCGCGCCCGTCCATCGACACCGGCGCCGGGCTCGAGCGCGTGGCCGCCGTGCTGCAGGGCAAGCGCTCCAACTTCGACACGGACCTGCTGGCCCCCCTCATCACCCGGGTGGCCGGCCTCTCGGGCCAGCGCTACGGGGCGCGGGAGGAGGACGACGTCTCCATGCGCGTGATCGCCGACCACGCGCGGGCGTCCGCCTTCCTGATCGCCGACGGCGTCCTGCCGTCGAACGAGTGGCGCGGCTACGTGCTGCGGCGGATCATGCGGCGGGCCATGCGGCACGGGCGGCTGCTCGGGCTCACCGAGCCCTTCCTCTGGCGGACGATCGGCTGGGTGACGGACCTCATGGGCGCCGCCTATCCGGAGCTGCCCCGCGAGCAGGCGCGCGTCGAGGAGACGGTGCGCGGGGAGGAGGAGCGATTCGCCGAGACGCTCGACAGCGGCATGCGCCGCATCGAGGAGTACGCGGAGACGCTGGGCGCGGGCGCCGGGCGCGCCGTCGACGGCGGTTTCCTCTTCAAGCTCTACGACACCTACGGCTTCCCCCGCGACCTCGCCGAGGAGATCCTGCGCGACCGCGGGTGGGTCGTGACGGACGAGACGGACACGACGTGGACGCGCGAGATGGAGGCCCAGCGCGAGCGGGCGCGGGCCGGCGCCACGTTCGGCGCCGCCGACGGCGCGGAGAGCGGCGCCGTCTACCAGGCGCTGAGCGCGGAGATCCCGCGGGTGGAGTTCGTCGGCTACGAGACGCTGGCGTCCCCCGCGCGCCTCCTGGCCATGGTCCGGGGCACGCAGCGCGTCCGCGAGGCCGCGGAGGGCGACGAGGTCGAGATGATCCTGGACCGCACGCCGGCCTACGCGGAGTCGGGCGGCCAGATCGGCGACACCGGCACGATCGCCGGCCGGCAGGGCCGGGGCGAGATCCTCGACACGTACTACCGCGGCTCGAAGCTGATCGTCCACCGCGTCCGCGTGCAGGCGGGCGGCTTCCACGAGGGCGAGGACGTGGCGGTCGCCGTGCAGTCACCCCGGCGGCAGGGGCTCGCCCAGCACCACACCGGCACGCACCTGCTGCATGCCGCGCTCCGCCGGGTGCTCGGCGGCCACGTGGCCCAGGCCGGCTCGCTCGTGGCGCCGGATCACCTCCGCTTCGACTTCTCGCACGGCGCGGCCGTGAAGGACCGCGAGCTGGAGCAGATCGAGGGGCTCGTCAACGAGCAGGTGCAGGCCAACACCGCGGTCACGCGGATGGAGATGGACCTCGACGAGGCCCTGCGCCTGGGCGCGCTGGCGCTGTTCGACGAGAAGTACGGCACGCGTGTGCGCGTGATCAAGATCGGCGACTTCTCCACCGAGCTCTGCGGCGGCACCCACCTCGAGCAGACCGGGCAGATCGGGCTGCTGAAGGTCGCCACCGAGGGCGCGGTCGCGGCCGGCGTGCGCCGCATCGAGGCCGTGGCCGGCGCCGCGGCGCTGGACGCGGTGGGCCGGCGGGAGGCGGCGCTGCGGGAGGCCGCGGACATCCTGAAGATCGCGCCGCTCGACGTGCCCCGGCGGTTGCAGAAGCTCCTCGACGAGCAGCGGGCGCTCGAGAAGCAGCTCGCCGACCTCGAGGGCCGGCTCGCCCGCTCGCGCGCCGACGACCTCGCCGCCGCCGCCCGGCAGGTGAACGGCATCGCCGTCGTCGCCGGCCGGCTCGACGGGCTGGATGCGGACGGGCTGCGCGCGGTGGCCGACCGCCTGCGCGACCGCCTCGGCAGCGGCGTCGTCTGCGTGGGGGGTGTCGTGGACGGCAAGGTGAACCTGGTCGCCGCCGTCACCCGGGACCTGACGAAGCGCGTGCAGGCCGGCAAGCTGGTCCAGGAGGTCGCGCGGGCCGTCGGCGGCGGCGGCGGCGGCCGGCCGGACCTCGCCCAGGCCGGCGGCAAGGATCCCTCCAGGCTCGACGCGGCGCTCGAGCTTGCCTACGCGCACGTCGCGCGCGCCGCCGCGGGGTAGCGGTCGGGCCACGGCCGGGTGGAGCCCCACCTCCGCATCCTGCACGCGGTTGCCGAGGCCGTCGGCCGCTCGCTCGACGTCGAGGAGGTCCTCCGCACGGCCGTCGCCGCCCTCACCCAGGTGACGGGCCACGAGATCTCGAGCCTCCATCTCCTCGCCGACGACGGCCGCACCCTCGTCCTGCGCGGCGAGCGGGGCATGTCGCCGGCCCTGCGCGCGGTGAACGAGACGCTCACCGCCGGCGAGGGCCTCATCGGCGGCGTGGCGGCCACCGGGGATGGCGTGGTCGTGGCCGACGCGGCGACGTCGCCGGACCTGCTCGACGCGGCGCGCGGCGCGGTCGGCCGCGAGGGCATCCGGGGCTTCGTCTGCGTGCCGATCCGGAGCCGCGGGCAGATCCTCGGCACGCTGGCCATCGGGCGCCGGATGCCGACGCCGTTCGCGCCGGACGACGTCGCGCTGCTGCAGGCGACGGCCGACCAGATCGGCGTGGCCCTCGACAACGCGCGGCTCTACTCGGAGACGGCGCAGCAGCTGGACGAGCTCCGCCGCACCCAGGCCCAGCTCGTCCACGCCGAGAAGCTCTCGGCCATCGGCGAGCTGGCCTCGGGGGTGGCGCACGAGATCAACAACCCGCTCACGACCATCCTCGGCCACGCCCACCTGATCGGCGACATGCCCGACGTCCCGCCGGCCGCCAAGGAGCGGCTCAAGGTGATCGCCGACGAGGCCACCCGGGCGGCGCGCATCGTCCAGAACCTCCTCGCCTTCGCGCGCCGCTACCCGCCGGAGCGGCGCCCGTGCCTGCTGACGGACCAGGTGGAGCGCGTCCTCGAGCTCGTCGACTTCCGCCTCCGCCAGGACGCGGTCGAGGTGGTGACGGAGTTCGGGCCGTGCCCGGTGGTGTGGGCCGACGGGCACCAGGTCCAGCAGGTGCTCCTGAACCTGGTGCAGAACGCGCAGCACGCCATGGCGACGGGCGGGGGGGCGCGTACCCTCACCATCCGGACCGGCACCACCGACGGCTGGGCGCGGATCGAGGTGCTCGACACCGGCACCGGTCTGGCGCCGGAGGTCCTGTCGCGCGTGTTCGACCCGTTCTTCACGACCAAGCCCGAGGGCGAGGGCAGCGGCCTGGGGCTGTCGGTCTCCTACGGGCTCGTCGCCGAGCACGGGGGCCGCCTGCTCGCGGCGAACCGGCGGGACCGGCGAGGGGCGGTCTTCACGGTGGAGCTGCCGCTGGGCGAGCCCTCGTGAGCCGGGCCGGGCGGCTCGGCATCGCTCTGCTGCTGCTGACCGCGGGCTGTGCGGGCGTGGGCGGGCCGGTGCCCGGCGCGCCGGCCCACCACCGCGAGGGCGGCTTCGCCAACGTCAACCCGGAGTACCGGCGCCCGCCCTTCTGGACGCGCACGACGTTCTTCGTCTCGCGCGTGCTCGCCACGACCTTCGCGCCCCGCTCCGTCGACCTGCCGCGGGTGGAGAACGACGGGGCCGCGCTGCGCGCCAACCGCGCGGAGCCGACGGTCACCTGGGTCGGTCATGCCACGCTGCTCGTCCAGCTCGACGGCGTGAACCTCCTGACCGACCCGCAGTGGTCCGAGCGCGCGAGCCCGGTCTCCTTCGCCGGCCCCCGGCGGATGAACGCCCCCGGCCTGCGCTTCGAGGACCTGCCGCCGATCCACCTCGTGCTGATCTCCCACGACCACTACGACCACCTCGACGTGGCGACCGTCCGCCGGCTCGCGGAGACGCACCGCCCGCGGTTCTACGTGCCCCTCGGCCTCAAGGCATGGTTGGCCGAGCTGGGCATCACGGACGTGGTGGAGCTCGACTGGTGGGAGCAGCGCCGGGAGCGGGGGCTCACACTCACGTGCGTGCCGGCCCAGCACTTCGCCGCCCGGACCCCGTTCGACTTCAACCGCCGCCTCTGGGCCGGCTGGGCCGTGGCCGGGCGGGACCGCCGGCTGTTCTTCTCGGGCGACACCAGCTACTACGCTCCCCACTTCCGCGAGATCGGCGACCGGCTGGGACCGTTCGACCTGGCGGCCGTCTCCATCGGGGCCTACCAGCCGGCCGAGATGATGCGCTTCAGCCACACCACGCCCGAGGAGGCGCTCGAACTCTACGCCGCCGTGCGCGGCCGCCGCTTCCTCGCCATCCACTGGGGCACGTTCGACCTCGCGGAGGAGCCGCCCGACGAGCCTCCGCAGCGCCTCGCCGCCGAGGTGCGGCGCCGGGGTCTCGATCCCGCCGTCATCTGGGTCCTCCGCCACGGCGAGAGCCGCGCCTGGTGAGGCGACGGCTCACACGGCCTCCAGCAGCAGCCCCTTGAGGTAGCGCGTCTCGGGCACGTTGAGGAGCACGGGGTGGTCGGGGGCCTGGCCGAGCCGGTCCAGGACGCGGAGGGGAAGGCCGACGTCGGCGGCGGCATCGCGGCAGACCTCCTCGAGATCCGCCTCCGACACGTGATGCGAGCACGAGAAGGTGGCGAGAACGCCGCCGGGGGAGAGCACCCGCATCGCGCGCAGGTTGACCTCCTTGTAGCCGCGCAGGGCGGCCTCGACGGCGGACCGGCTGCGCGCGAACGGGGGTGGGTCGACCACGACGAGCCCGAAGCGCGCGCGCGTGCGGTCGAGCCGGCGCAGCTCGTCGAACGCGTTCACAGCGCGCACCTCCGCGCGCTCGACCACGCCGTTCAGCGCCAGATTCGCGCCGGCGCTCGCGATGGCGTCCGGGGAGGACTCCAGGCAGAGCGCCCGGCGGGCGCCGCGCCGGAGGGCGTGGCAGGCGAACGCGCCGGCGTAGGCGAACACGTCGAGGACGTCGTGGCCCGCGGCGTGGGCAGCC
>JAICGY010000228.1 GCA_025922915.1 Candidatus Methylomirabilota bacterium
GCCGTCGTCTCCACCACCCGGACACGCCCCGAGAGCAGGACCCAGAGCTTCGGCGAAGGATCGCCCTGGCGGGTGATGACGTGGCCCCCGGGGTAGACCTGCTCGATGGCGTGAGAGAGCAGCACGTCCAGCTGCTCCCGCGAGAGGCCCCGGAAGAGGGGGACGGCGGCCAGCATCGTGCCGAGCAGCGCGCGGCGGCGCTGCGGGTCCTCGCGCGTCTCGGCCGGTATCCCGCCCGCCGCCGGTGGCCCGGCCGCCGGCCCGCCGGCCAGCGAGCGCGCCAGCCAGGCCCGCACGCGCGCGCGCAGCATGGGCGGGCTGTAGGGCTTCGTCATGAAGTCCGTCGCCTCGCTCTCGCGCTCGGCCAGCGCCGCCGCGTCCGGGTGCTCGGCGAGCAGGATGACGGGCAGGTTGCCGCGCCCCAGACGCTCGCGAAGCCGGGGGATGAGGTTCACCCCGTCCTCCGGCGGCAGGTCGGCGTCGACGATGGCGATGTCGGGCACGTGCTCCACGCCGCGCGCACACGCCGCGTGCATGTCGGGCACGGGCAGCGTGAAGATGCCATCCTCGGCGAGGACGTCCTCGATCGTCGCCACCTGGCTCTCGTCCGGGGTGACCACCAGCACGCGGGCGCCGGGGACCAGCCGCCGCCGGAGCGCGGAGTCCTCCGCCGTCACGGTCTCCGTGCGGCCGTGCCCTTCCACCTCGAGCACCGTCCCCTCGCGGGCGGCGAAGACGTCGAGCACGCTCTCGCACGCCGTCACGCGTGCCCGCGCCGCCGCCTCGATGTCGTCCATCGCGGCGTCGTCGTGCGTCGGGTCGTGGTGGAACAGGGCCAGGCGGCGCGCGCCGGCGGCCAGCGCCACGTCGACCGCGTAGTCGACCGGCGAGTGGCCCCAGCCCACGCGGTCGGCATACTCGACCTCGGTGTACTGCGCGTCGTGGATGAGGAGGTCGGCGCCGCGCAGGAAGGCCACGTGCCGCTGGTCCCCCGGGTGGTGCAGGACCCCGTCGGCGGGCTTCCAGAAGGGCTCGTGGTCGGTGACGTACGCCACCGTGGTGCCGCCGTTCGAGAGGCGGTAGGCGATCGTGGGCGCCGTGTGGTTCAGGTACTGCGTCTCGACGAGCACGTCGCCGACCCGGAAGAAGCCCTCCTCCAGTTCGGTGAAGTGGATGCGGCTGCGCAGGTCGCGCAGCTTGACCGGGAAGTAGGCGTACTCCATCTGGCCCGCCATCGCCTCCTCGAGGCTCCGCTGGAAGCCGTGGGGGGCGTAGACGTTCAGCTCGGCGCCGGGCAGGAACGCCGGGGTGAAGAACGGAAAGCCCTGGATGTGGTCCCAGTGCGTGTGGCCGATGAAGAGGTGGAGGCGGACCGGCGAGGGCATCGTGCCGATCAGCTGCTGCCCGAGCTCGCGGGCCCCGGTGCCGCAGTCGAGGACGATCACGGTGCCGTCGGCCGCGCGCACCTCGACGCACGCCGTGTTGCCGCCGTACCGGGTGGTACGGTCGCCGGGTGCCGCGATGGATCCCCGAGTGCCCCAGAACCGGATGTACACGAGTCCCCCCGCGCGACGGTCTGCGGATTCTATAGCACCGCCCCGGTTCGCGAGCGGGATAGAATATGCCGCCCTCGAGCCGGCGGGCACGCGGCGGCCCGGCCGAACCTGCAAGGAGGACATTCATGATGACCTCGCGGCGGCGGTTCCTCAAGCTCACCGGCGCGGCGGCGGCCGCGGTCGGGCTCCCGGCCGCGCCCGCGCGCGCCCAGTCGGGGCCCGTGAAGATCGGGGTGCTGGCGGCCAAGGCCGGCGTCACGGCGCCCGTCGGCGAGTCCGGCCTGCGCGGCGTCCAGTTCGCGACGGACCGGATCAACGCCGGCGGCGGCATCCTGGGCCGCCGCATCGCGCTGGTCGTCGAGGAGGAGTCGAGCCCCAAGGACACGGTGGAGCGGTTCCGCAAGCTCAGCCTCTCCGACAAGGTCGACGTGGTGTCGGGCGCCGTCTCCACCGGCGTGGGCCTCGCCCTGGGCCCGGTGGCGGAGGAGATGAAGACGATCTGGCTCGCGTGGGACGCCACGACGCAGAAGGGCGTCGAGGAGACGATGCCGAAGCCCCGGTACTCGTTCCGCTCCTGCGACAACGAGTGCGAGGCGGTGATGGCCTCGATCCTGACCGCGAAGAACTGGAAGGGCGCGTTCCGCCGGGTGGCCGGCATCAACCCCGACTACTCGTACGGCCGCGACAACTGGGCGGCGTTCCTCGCCATCATGAAGCGGCACGGGATCGAGGTCGAGGTGGTGAGCGAGCTGTGGCCCAAGCTCGGCTCCACGGACTTCACCTCGCACGTCGCCGCGCTCCAGCAGGCCAAGCCCGATCTCGTCTTCTCCTGCTTCTGGGCGGGCGACACCCCCATCTTCATGAAGCAGGCCCACGCCGCCGGCCTCACGCAGGGGACGAAGTTCGTCCTCACCACCGGCGGCGGCGTCCACGAGTCGATGAAGAAGGCGTTCACGCCGGAGGGCGTCCTGCTCGGGTACAACTCGATGTACTTCGAGCACCCGCGGGCGAGCGCGCTGATGAAGGAGTTCGTGCGCTGGCATCACGAGCAGTTCAAGGAGTGGCCGAACTACGAGTCCGATCACGGCTACTTCACGGTCGTGGCCTACAAGGCGGCGGTGGAGCGGGCGGCCAAGGCCGCCGGCGGCCGGTGGCCCTCCGTCGACCAGATCGTGGCCGCCCTCGAGGGCGTCGAGGTGGAGTCGCTGTCCGGCCCGCGCCGGTACCGCGAGGACCACATCATGGAGGCGACGTTCTTCCAGGGCTACACCACGCACAAGAACAAGCACGACTTCGTCACGGTGGATCCCGTGGAGGCGATGGGCACGAAGCAGATCCAGAAGCCTTCGGGCGTCGGCCTCTACGACTGGATCAACTCCTGGAAGGTCTGAGGGCCGTGGCTTCCTGATCCAGCAGGGGATCGCCATCGTGCTCGGCGGCGTCTTCCACGCCGCCGTGCTCTTCCTGGTCGCGGCGGGGCTGCAGCTCGTCTTCGGCGTCCAGCGGATCCTGAACCTCGCCTGCGGCTCCTTCTACGCGCTCGGCGCCTACACCGGCGTGTCCGCCGTCGGGTGGGCGCTCGGCGCCGGCTTGCCGGCGCCCCTCTTCGTCCTCGTGCTGCTCGCGGCCGGCGTCGCCCTCGCCGCCATCGGGCCGCCCATCGAGCGCCTCCTGCGCACGATCTACGACCGCGACGAGGCGTTCCAGCTGCTGCTGACCTTCGCGCTCGTGCTCATGCTCGAGGACGTGATCCGGTTCGTCTGGGGCACGGCCCCCGTGCAGCTGGGCGGCGTCTACCTCGTCTACGGTCAGGCGAGGATCGCGTCCACCACCGTGCCGGTGTACAACCTGGTCGTCATCGCGGCGGGGGCGCTCATCGCGCTCGGGATGGGATGGTTCCTCGCGCGCAGCCGCTTCGGGCGCATCGTCCGCGCCACCGCCGAGAACCGCGAAATGGCGGAGGCGCTCGGCGTCGACATGTCGCGCGTCTACGTCCGGGTCTTCACCCTCGGCGTCGGGCTCGGAACCGTCGGGGGCGCCCTCGTCATTCCCGCCACCGCCGCCATGAACGAGATGGGCATCGAGCTGATCGTCGAGGCGTTCGCTGTCGTCGTCATCGGCGGTCTGGGCAGCATGCGCGGCGCGGCGGCGGGCGCGCTCATCGTCGGCGTCCTGAAGGGCGTCGCCATCGCGACCTGGCCCGAGGTCGAGATGCTGGCCATCTACGTCATCGTCATCGCCGTCCTCGTGCTCCGCCCCGCCGGCCTCTTCGCCCGGGCGACCGCGTGATGGCACGCGCGCTCGGGCTGGCCGCCGTCACCGCGCTCGTCGCGGCTCCCTGGATCCTTCCCCCCTACCACCTGACGCTCCTGCTGCCCGCCCTCGGCTACTCCATCGCCCTCCTCGGCCTCAACCTCCTCTTCGGCACGACCGGGCTCCTGTCCTTCGGCCACGCGCTCTTCGTGGCGCTCGGGGCCTACACCGCCGCCGTGATGACCACGCACCTCGGCATCAAGGCGTTCGAGCTCGTGCTGGCGGCCGCGGCCGGCGTGGCGGCGGTGGTGGCGGTGCCGGTCGGCCTGCTCTGCGTGCGGTACGTGAAGATCTACTTCGGCATGCTGACCCTGGCCTTCGGGATGCTCTTCTACTCGTTCCTCTACAAGTTCTACACGCTGACCGGCGGCGACGAGGGCATCCGCGTGGGGCGGCCGACGCTCCTCGGGCAGGCCTTCGAGGACCTCGACAAGGTGGCCTTCCTGACCGGGCCCTTCTACTACTACGCGCTCGGCCTCCTCGGGCTGGCCGCGCTGGGCATGCACCGGATCGTCACGTCGCCGTTCGGTCTCTGCCTCCGGGCCGTCCGCGAGAACCCCGACAAGGCCGGTTCCCTCGCCGTCGGGGTCCGCAGCTACCGCCTGGCCGCCTTCGTCGTCGCCGCCGTCTTCGGCGCGGTGGGCGGCACGCTGCTGGCGGTGCCGACCGGCCTCGCCGATCCCCTGCTCGCCTACTGGACGCACTCCGGCAACCTGGTCTTCATGCTGCTGCTGGGGGGGTTCGAGCACTTCCTGGGCCCGCTCGTCGGGGCGGTGGTGTTCATCTTCCTGCAGGACCAGGTGATGTCCCTGACGCCCTACTGGCGGTTCGTCTTCGGGGTGATCCTCGCGGTGGTGGTGATCTTCTTCCCGCGGGGGCTCATGGGGCTGCTCGCGCCGCGGGCGCGCGCGGCGTGACGCTGCTGGAAGCCGTCGACGTCCGCAAGCGCTACGGCAACGTCGTGGCCCTCGACGGCGTCACCCTCGCGGTGGCCGCCGGCGAGTTCGTCTCCATCATCGGGCCGAACGGCGCGGGCAAGACGACCCTGGTCAACCTGCTCAGCGGGCAGAGCGCGCCGTCGAGCGGCGCCGTGCGCTTCAAGGGCCGGGACGTGGGCGGCGTGGGCCCCGTGCGCCTGGCCCGGCTCGGCATGGCGCGCGCGTTCCAGCTCGTGCACGTCTTCCCCGCCCTCACCGTGGGCGAGACGATCGCCGTCGCCGTCGTCAGCCGGCTGGGGCGCGGCCGGCGGTGGCTCGCCGCCCTCGCGCACGACCGGGCGGTGTGGGAGGAGGTGGCGGAGGTCGCCGAGATCTTCGGCCTGGGCGGGGCGCTCGGCCGGCCCGCCCGCACGCTCCCCCAGGGGGACAAGAAGCTGCTCGACGTGGCCAGCGCCTTCGCCCTGCGCCCGGAGCTCATCCTGCTCGACGAGCCGACCAGCGGCGTGAGCACCGCCGACAAGCACGCCATCATGGAGGTCCTGGTCGGGGCCGCCCGGCGCGTCGGCGTGAAGGCGATCGTCCAGGTCGAGCACGACATGGACATCGTCTTCGGCTACTCCGACCGCATCGTCGCGCTCCAGCAGGGGCGGGTCCTGGCCGACGGCCCCCCGGCCAGCATCCTGGCCGACGAGAGCGTCCTGGCCGCCGTGGTGGGCCGGCCCCCGGCCGGCGCGGGGCGCGTGCGCTAGATGCTGCGCGTGACGGGCCTCGACGTCTTCATCGACGCGAGCCACATCCTGCGCGACGTGTCGCTGGAGGTCGGCGAGCGCCAGGTCGTCTGCCTCGTGGGGCGCAACGGCGCCGGCAAGACCACGACGCTCCGGACCATCATGGGGTACCGGCGCCCGGCGCGGGGCACGATCGCCTTCCGGGATGCGGCCCTGGAGCGGATGCCGACGCACGCGATCGCCGCCCGCGGCCTCGCCTTCTCCCCCGAGGACAGCGGGATCTTCGCCGACCTCACGGTGGCCGAGAACATCGAGATCGCCACCTGGACGCGGCCGACCGGGCGGCCCGGGGCCGAGCGCATCGCCCGCGCCTACGACGTCTTCCCGCGGCTGCGGGGCTATGCTGCCCGCGGCGGCACGCAGCTCTCGGGCGGCGAGCGGAAGATGCTGTCCATCGCCCGTGCCCTCGCCCTCGACCCCGAACTGCTGCTGCTGGACGAGCCGTTCGAGGGGCTCTCGCCGGCGATCATCCCGACGCTCGCCGAGTCCCTCGCCGCCATCACCCGTCTCGGCTGCGGCCTGCTCATCGCCGAGTCCAACATTCACCACGTGCCCCCGTGGACCGACCGGCTGTATGTTATCGAGCGGGGCGAGATCATCTTCGCCGGCACGCTCGACCAGGCGCACCGGGACGGGTCCGTGCTGCGCGTCATCGGAGGGAAGGCGTCATGACGGGGCTGCCGCTCCTGCCGACGACCGTCGTCGGCTCGCACGGAAGACCGGGCTGGTGGTTCACCCTGGTGAAGGCCTACGAGGCCGGCGAGGCGGGCCCCGCCGACATCGAGGAGATGCTCGACGACGCCGCGGACACCGCGATCCGCGACATGGAGCGGGCCGGCATCGACGTCATCACCGACGGCGAGGTGCGCCGCCTCGACGGCTACGTCGACTCCTACTACGCGATCATCGAGGGCATCCGGCCGCTGCCCGTCCGTCGCAAGGTCGGGCCGTGGGGCTACGATCAGCAGACGCGCTACGAGGCCGTCGGCCCCATCGAGACGCCGCCCGGCGGCCTCGGCATCGTCAAGGAGTTCGAGTATCTCCGCACGCACACGACGCGGGCGACCAAGGCGACCTGCGCGGGCCCC
>JAICGY010000229.1 GCA_025922915.1 Candidatus Methylomirabilota bacterium
CGGCATCGCACAGATGGGGCTTTGGCACCCCCCTTGCCCCCTCCTGTGGGCAGCCGGCGGTCAGACGCCGGCGCCGACAATGTCCACCGCACAGCGTTTCGCCTGGCTCGATGTGTTCTCTACACTCGCGATGTGTGGCGCCGCGGTCCTGGCCGTCCCTTCCGCCGGCACCGAAGCCCCGTGGACGCTCGCCGCCCGCGTCGCCCTCGTCACCGCCGTCTGCATCCTGGCCTTCTACTACAACGACCTCTACGACTTCGAGGCGCCGCACGACGTCGCGGAGCTCTTCCGCCGGCTCTGCCGGGCGCTCGGCGTGACCGCGCTGCTGCTCGCCGGGACCTACGTGGTGGCACCCGGCATCGTGCTCGCGGGCCCCCTCGCCTCGCACGCGCTGCTGCTCATCCTGGCCGGCGTGCTCGCCCTGCGCGTCGTCGCGTACGCGCTCGCCAAGCGAGCCCCCTTCTCGGAGCGCGTGCTCGTGCTCGGCGGTGGGCCCCTGGCCGCCGAGCTCATCCACCAGATGCAGGTCCGCCCGGATCTCGCCATGCGGGTCGTCGGCATCTGCGGCGGCGACGGCACCGCGCCGGACGTGCCCCGCCTCGGGGACTTCGACGACCTGCCCGACGTCGTCCGCCGCTACCGCGTCGACCGGATCGTGGTCGCGGTGCCCGACCGGCGCGGCCAGCTGCCGGTGGCCCCGCTCCTCGCCGCCCGCGTGCGGGGCGTGGTGGTGGAGGAAGGCACGCAGATGTTCGAGCGCTTCACGCAGCGCCTCGCCGTGGAGTCGCTCACGCCCAGCGCGCTGATCTTCGGCGAGGGCTTCCGGGTGACCCGCACGCGGCTGGCCGCGAAGCGGGCGATGTCCGTCGTCATCGCGGTGGTCGCGCTGGTGGTCGCCGCTCCGCTGATGGCGCTCATCGCCATCGCCATCCGCCTCGAGTCGCCGGGGCCGGCCGTCTTCGTGCAGGAGCGGGTGGGGCTGCACGGCCGGCGCTTCCGCTGCTTCAAGTTCCGGACGATGCGCCAGGCGCCGGAGGACGACGGCTCGATCTGGGAGCGCGACAACGCCAGCCGCGTCACGCGCCTGGGGGCAGTGCTCCGGCGCTATCGCCTGGACGAGCTCCCGCAGTGCTTCAACATCCTGCGCGGCGACATGAGCCTCGTCGGCCCGCGCCCGGAGATGGCGTCCAACGTGGACACCTTCTCGGAAGTCATCCCCTACTACTCGCTGCGTCACGAGGTCCGTCCCGGGCTCACGGGCTGGGCGCAGGTGCGCGCCGGGTACTCCATGTCGACGGAGGAGGTCACCCGCAAGCTCTGCTACGACCTCTACTACGTCAAGCACCTGTCCCTGGCGTTCGACCTCCGCATCTGCCTGGACACCGTCAAGTTCGTGCTGGACGGCAAGCGTCCCGGATGAGCGTCGACATTCGTTTACTGCGATCGGGCAGACGCGAGCCCAGATTGGGCACCCGATCCCGGCGTCCGGCGTCCGCGGGCGGCGAAACCCCCGCGAGCGGATCCGGCACGTCTCTTGCGGTCACCCGGCGCATGGAGGGCAGACACCTGCGATGAAGGTTTCCAGCTTCGACTCCGCTTCGCCGTTCGCGGCGCCGGCGCCGGCCGCCCGCCAGGTGCTCGTGGTCGAGAGCGACCCCGACCAGAGGCGCCGGGTCACCGGGCAGCTCGAGAACTGGGGGTACACCCCGCTCAGCGCCGGCAGCGCCGAGGAAGCGCTGGCCCTGACGGGCCGGAACCGTCTGGTGTTCTCGCTCATCGCCATCCGGCTC
This sequence comes from Candidatus Methylomirabilota bacterium, assembly GCA_025922915.1. Lineage (GTDB taxonomy): Bacteria > Methylomirabilota > Methylomirabilia > Rokubacteriales > CSP1-6 > JAICGY01. Next base: position 1,791 of record JAICGY010000229.1, read on the forward strand.
CCCGGCATGTCGGGCATCGAGCTGCTGCGCCGCGCGCCCGAGCTGACGGAGGAGGCGCCGGTCATCATGGTGGCCGACGCCGCCCACAGCGGGCAGATCGTGGAGGCCATCCAGGCCGGCGCCGACGACTTCCTGCGCCGGCCGTACACCGCCGAGGACCTGGACCATGCGATCCGCTCGCTCGCCGGGCGGACGCGCCGCGAGGGCGTCGCCCCCGCCGCCGACGACGACGGCGAGCGGCTGCACCGCGAGCTGGGGCTGCTCGTCAGCCCCCAGATGCGCGAGATCCAGGGGATCGTGGAGCAGGCGGCGCGGGCCGACGTGACCGTGCTCGTCTGCGGCGAGACGGGCGTCGGCAAGGAGCTCGTCGCGCGCTCCATCCACGCCCACTCGCCGCGCCGCCGCGCCGCCTTCATCAAGGTCAACTGCGCGGCCATGCCGCGCGAGCTGCTCGAGAGCGAGCTGTTCGGGCACGAGCGCGGCGCGTTCACGGGCGCCCACCAGCGCAAGCCCGGCCGCTTCGAGCTGGCGGACGGCGGGACGATCTTCCTCGACGAGATCGGCGAGCTGCACCCGGCGCTCCAGGCCAAGCTCCTCCACGTCCTGCAGGACGGCGAGTTCTCCCGGGTCGGCGGCCGCAACAACATCCGCGTCGACGTCCGGACGATCTGCGCCACCAACCGCGACCTCGCGCGCGAGGTGGCCGCCGGCCGCTTCCGCGAGGACCTCTTCTACCGGCTCAACGTCATCAACATCCTCGTCCCGCCCCTCCGCGAGCGGCGTGACGAGATCCCGGGCCTGGCCGGGTACTTCGTGCAGCGCTACGCCCGCGTCTACAACGTGCCGGAGCGCGAGCTGCCCCCGGAGGCGCTGCAGGCCTTCTTGACCTACCACTGGCCGGGGAACATCCGCGAGCTCGAGAACTTCATCAAGCGGATGATCGTGCTCCAGGACTGGACGCTGCCCCGGACGCTGCTGGCGCCGCCGGCCGTCCCCGCGGCGCCCGTCACCGAGCCGTTCGCGGCCACCCGCGGACTGTCCTTGAAGGAGATCTCCCGCCGCGCCGTCTTCGAGGCCGAGCGCGAGGTGATCCGTCGCGCGCTCGAGCAGTGCCGCTGGAACCGCGTCAAGACGGCCAAGATGCTGAGGATCAGCTACCGGGCGCTGCTCTACAAGATCAAGGACATGGGTCTGAGGCAGGACTCGGCGGCCAGCTGACCGGCCCGCCCGCCCGAGGAGGATACCGAACATGGCACGCATGAGGTTCGTCGCCCTCTCGACACTCGCGGTCGTCCTCGCCACCGCGGCCGCCGCCACCGCGCAGTCCGCCTCGGTGCCGCCGGCGCCGCCCGGGGTGGCGCTCAAGCCGCTGCCGTCGGACTACGTGATCGGACCCCAGGACGTGCTCCTCGTCCACGTCTGGAAGAACGACTCGCTCTCGCGCCAGCTGCCCGTCCGTCCCGACGGCAAGATCTCGCTCCCCCTGCTCCACGACATCCACGCCGCCGGCCTGACCCCCATGCAGCTGCGCGACAAGATCGCGGCCGCCCTCGCCGAGTTCATGCCGAACCCGGAGGTGTCGGTGGCCGTCCTGGAAGTCCACAGCTACCGCGTCTCGGTCCTGGGCGAGGTCCAGCGGCCGGGGATGCTCGAGCTCAAGGCCCCCACCACGGTGCTGGAGGCCCTGGCCCTCGCCGGCGGCTTTCAGCCCTTCGCCTCGCCGAGCAAGATCGTCATCTTCCGCAAGGACGGGCGGGGCGACACCCAGAAGCTACGCTTCAACTACAACCGGGCGATCGGCGGTGACGGCGGCGAGGACAACGTGACCCTCCGCGCCGGCGACGTGATCGTCGTGCCCTGAGCCCAGCCATGACGACACCCGCACCCGACGAGCCGACCCGCGGGCCCGGCCTCGGCGCAATCCTGGAAATCGTGCGCCGGCGCCGGACCCTCGCGCTGCTGCCGTTCGCCTTCGTCCTCGCCGTCGCCGTCTCGCTGGCGATCTTCCTGCCGAGCCTGTGGACCGCCAGCGCGCTCGTGCTGGTGACCCGACCGCAGGTGCCCGAGGCCTTCGTGCGGTCGACGGTCGACGCCGACCTCGAGGGGCGGCTGCTGACCCTGAGCCACGAGATCCTGGACGCTCCGCGCCTCGGCCGCGTGATCGAGACGGCCAACCTCTATCCCGCCGAGCGGGCGCGGGAGCCGATGGCCGATCTGGTCGACCGCATGCGACGCGATATCCGGATTGAGCTCGTGGACGACGGAGAGCGACGCCGCTCCGAGTCCCGGACCCTGGCCTTCACGGTCGCGTACACGGCGCCCGATCCCGAGGTGGCGGCCCGCGTGTCCAACACGCTCGCCGCCCTGTTCATCGAGGAGAACAGCCGGCAGCGCGAGCGGCAGGCGGTCGGCACCTCCGAGTTCCTCGAGGGGCAGCTGCGCGACCTGCGCCAGCGGCTGACCGCGCAGGAGCGCCGCATCACGGAATACAAGGAGCGACACCTCGGCGAGCTGCCCGAGCAGCGCGAGGTCAATCTCCGGGCGCTGGAACGGCTCCAGGCCCAGCTCTCGCTCGCCCAGGAGAACCAGCGACGGGCCGGGGAGCGCCGGACGCTCATCACCCAGAGCCTGAACGACCTCGACGTGGCAGCCGCGCTCGCCGCCTCCGCCTCCACGGGGCCGGCGGTGACCCCGGCCGACACCGCGGCCGCCCGGCTGAGCGTCCTCCGCCAGGAGCTGGCCGCGCTGCAGACGACGTACAGCGACAAGTACCCGGATGTCATCCATCTCCAGGAGCAGATCCGGATCTTGGAATCGCGCGCAAAGGCGGAGGAGGCGCAGAAGGCCGCCAGCGCGGCGCCGAAGCCGAAGCCCGATCCCCAGGGCGGCCGGCTCGCGCGAGACCTGCGCCTGGCCTCGCAGAACCCGTACGTGCTGAGCCTGGTGGCCCAGGCCGACCAGGCGGCGGTGGAGGCGAAGGCGACGGCCGAGGAGATCGTCAAGCTGAACCGGCAGATCGCGGTGTACCAGCAGCGGCTGGAGAACACCCCCAAGCGCGAGCAGGAGCTCGCGCTGATCACGCGCGACTACGAGACCACCCGCGAGTCGTTCCGCTCGCTCCTCGCCAAGCGCGGCGAGGCGGACATGGCGGCGGAGCTCGAGCAGCGGCAGAAGAGCGAGCAGTTCCGCGTCATCGAGCCGGCCCGGCTGCCCGACAGCCCCACCGGTCCGAACCGCCTGCGCCTGCTCCTGGTCGGCCTCGTCCTGGCGCTCGGCGCCGCGGGGGCCGCCGTCGTGATCGCCGAGCAGGTCGACACGTCCTTCCGGCGCGCGGACGAGGCGCGGGTGGCGGTGGCGCTGCCCGTGCTCTCCACGATCCCGCGCATCGTCACCGAGAACGACCGGCGCCGGGCCCGGCGGCAGCACCGCATGGCGGTGGCCGCGGTCGCGGTCGGTCTCCTGGCGGTGATCGGCACGACCTTCGCCGTGGCTCACGACAACCAGTCCCTGGTCAGCCTGCTCGCCGGCGAGCGGGCGGCGATGAGGCGCTGACCCATGTACCTGCAGTTCTATGGGCTGCGGGAACCCCCGTTCGGCCCGACTCCGGACCCGAAGTTCCTGTTCCAGTCGAGCCGGCACCGCGAGGCGCTCGCCCAGCTCATCTACGGCGTCCGCGAGCGCAAGGGCTTCATCGTCCTGACCGGGGAGATCGGCACGGGCAAGACGACGCTGCTCCGCACGCTGCTCGAGCGCCTCGACCCCACGACCTCGATCGCCTACGTCCACAACTCGGCGCTCGACATCCAGGGCCTCCTCGAGTACGTGCTCCAGGACTGGGGGGTGAAGTCGACGGCGACCAGCCACGCCCAGCGGCTGTTCGAGCTCAACGAGTTCCTCATCGACCAGCACCGCCAGGGGCTCAGCCCCGTCCTCGTCATCGACGAGGCCCAGAACCTCTCGGTCCCCACCCTGGAGGCGGTGCGGCTGCTGTCGAATTTCGAGACGACGAACCAGAAGCTCATGCAGATCCTGCTCGTCGGCCAGCCGGAGCTACGCAACCGGCTCAACGCCCCGGAGCTCCGGCAGCTGAAGCAGCGCGTCGGCCTCCGCTGTCACATCGGCCCGCTCTCGCCGGAGGAGGCACGGCTCTACATCCGTCACCGCCTGCGCGTGGCGGGGGCCTCGGACACCGGGATCTTCACGGACGCGGCCGTGCAGCGCATCGTGGACTACAGCGGCGGCACCCCGCGGGTGATCAACATCCTGTGCGACCACTGCCTGCTCAGCGGGTTCGCCGACAGCAAGAAGCGCCTCGACGCTCGCGTCGTGGACGAGGCCGTCGAGTACCTCGAGGAGGGTGAGCGGCCGCGGTGGCGGCGCCGGCGCGAGGCCCGCCTGGTGCCTGCCCGGCGGACGGTCTGGGCCGCCCGCGGCGGCATCGCGGTGATCGTGCTGCTGCTGGCAGTGCTGCTCGCCTACGCGGCGACCGCCCTCGGCTGGCCTGTCCCCCCCCTCGACGGCTCGCTCGGATGGCTGCCCGTACCCCCTCGGCTAGGAGGCACGCCGTGAGCAAGTTCTTCAAGGCGCTCGAGAAGGTGGAGCAGGAGCGAGAGGCCGCGGCCGCCCCGCCGGCGCCGGAGTCGCCGCCGCGGCCGGTGGCCCGCGTGGTCCCCGCGGCTCCGCCGCGCGAGCCGCGGGTCGGCGAGCGGGCCCCGCGGCCGGTCGGGCCCGAGCGCGAGCGCCGGCCGGACGACCGCCCTCCGGAGCGCCCGGTGGAGCGCAAGCCGGAGCCGCAGCCCGTGGTTGCCCGCACGCCCGCCCGCGAGTCGGCGGCGACGGTGGCGGTCGAGCGCCCCGCCGAGCCGACCGCCCCGAAGGGGC
>JAICGY010000230.1 GCA_025922915.1 Candidatus Methylomirabilota bacterium
CAACCGCTCCACCGGCCCCACCACCCCGAAGCCGGCGTTGGCCACGACGACGTCGATCCGCCCGAAGCGCTCGCGCGCGGCCGCGGCGGCCCGCTCGAGGTCGCCGTCGACCGTGACGTCCGCGGCGAGGACGAGGGCGCGCCGCCCCTGGCTCTCGATGTCCGTCGCCAGCGCGCGCAGGCGGTCGAGCCGGCGGGCGAGCAGGACGAGGTCGGCACCCTGGCGCGCGAACTCGCGAGCCAGCGCCGCGCCGATGCCCGAGGAGGCGCCGGTGACGAGGACCACGTGATCGGTGAAGCGCCCCATGGCGGCCGCCCCGCGCTGCGGAGGGCGGAGGCGCAGCTTAGCACGGCCCCCGGACGCGCGGGACGGGGCGGCGGCGCCCGGCGTCCCGACGCCCTGGCGCCGCCGCGCGTCTGCCTCGCGCTACTTCCGATCCTTTGGCTGCTCGCCGCGCGGGCTCGCGGCTGGCTGGCCGTTCTTCTTCTCGCCCTCGGCCTTCGGCGCCTGATCGAGGATCTGCTGCTCGAGCACGATCACGATGTTGTTACCGTCGCGCCCGAACTTGACCGACTCCCAGGGCACGGACAGGGTCTTGCCGCCGCCGAGGATCGTTCCGCCCATCGAGATGACGAGCGCGGTGATACGGCCGTCCTTCGGATCGGCCATCACCCGGTCGACCTCGCCGACCTCCTTGCCGTCCTGCCCCCGGACCTTGCTACCGACCAGCGAGCCGACGTCGATCTCCGCCTGCCGGGCCGCACCTGCAGACGGCTGCGCGGCCGGCGGCTGCCCGGTGCTGGGCGGCGGCGGGCTCGGCGAGACCTGGGGCGAGGGCTGCGTCCCCGAGGGCGGCGTGGGTGCTGTCGTCTGGGCGGCGGCCCCGGCCGCGACGCCGACGAGCCCGAGAATGCCCACGATCGCTGCAATGCTCTTCATATCAACCTCCCGGCCGGATAGAGTCATCCGGAAGAGCAGCGCAACGACGGTGCCAGCGATGTTCGGGGTAGTGGTCGGGGTGAGAGGATTTGAACCTCCGGCCCCCTGCTCCCAAAGCAGGTGCGCTACCAGGCTGCGCCACACCCCGCGCTCGAAAATCCTATCACTTGCCCGGTGCGGCCGCCGTCTCTCGATTCTGCCCGCTCACCCCGCGACGGTCCCGGCGCCCGCCGTCCGGCCGGCCCGACCGGGGCCGGTTGACAACCCCGTTCGGTTGAACGGATCATTCGCTCGCGTTCCATCCGGATCGGGTCTTGCCGGCGGCTCGGACACGCGGGCCCTCCAGCCCCGCTCACGAGCCGCGGCCGGCGCGGAGGCTTTCCAGTCATGCGCTACGGTTTCTACCTGCCCACGCGGGGTGGCTGCGCGACCCCCCAGGCGCTCGAGACGATCGTGCAGCGCGGAGAGGCTCTCGGCTTCCACTCGGTGATGATCGCCGATCACGTGGTGTTCCCGACCGCCATCGCCTCGAGGTACCCGTACACGGTCTCGGGGGAGTTCCCGGGCGGCGGCGACGCCCTCGAGCAGCTCACGCTCGTCGCCTTCGTCGCCGGCCGCACGCGCGCGCTGCGCCTGGTCACCAGCGTGATGATCCTGCCGTACCGCAACCCGGTGCTCACCGCCAAGATGCTGGCCACGGTCGACGTGCTGTCCAGCGGCCGCCTCACCGTGGGCGTGGGGGTGGGCTGGCTGCGCGAGGAGTTCGAGGCGCTCGGCGCGCCCAACTTCGAGCGCCGGGGCGCCGCCAGCGACGAGTACCTGCGCATCTTCAAGACGCTGTGGACGGAGAATCCGGCCAGCTTCGCGGGCGAGTTCTACCGCTTCGCCGGGCTGCGCTGCCTGCCCCACCCCGTGCAGAAACCCCATCCGCCCATCTGGATCGGCGGCCACAGCGCCCCGGCCCTGCGGCGAGTGGCACGCCACGGCGACGGCTGGCATCCCGTCGGCGCCAACCCGGCCGTCCCCCTGCGCCCGGCCGAGCTGCGCACCTCGCTCGACCGCCTCTTCCGGCTGACCGAGGCCGAGAAGCGCGACCCGTCGGCGCTCACCATCTCCTTCAAGGCGCCCGTCTACGACGTCACGGCCACGACGCTGACCGGGAGCGAGCGCCGGCCGTTCTCGGGCACGGCCCAGCAGGTGGCCGACGACATCGCCACCTACGAGAAGACCGGCGTGCACGAGCTCATCTTCGACTTCCGCAGCGACCACCTCGAGGAGACGCTCGACCGGATGGAACGCTTCGCCCGGATGATCCGGTGACGGCCGCGGCCAGCGGCCCGCGCTCCGGCGAGCCGGCCAGCGTCCTTGCCGGCCGCGCCCCGGGCCACACCATCGCGGTGCCGTCCGCCTCGCCGCGCAACTACCACCAGGCGGTGTCGGCCCCCGCCGAGATGCCACGGGTCACCCTGGACGGCACGCTGTTCCTGCCGACGCGCTCGACCGGTACCGCGCGGCTGCCGCTCGTGATCGTCGTGCCCGGCAGTCTCGGCGTGGCGCCTTCGCATCTGGCGCACGCGGAGACGCTCGCCGACGCCGGGCTGGCGGCGTTCGTGCTCGATCCCTTCGGCGGGCGCGGCATCACCTCCACGGTCGCCAACCAGACCCAGTACTCCTTCGCGGCCAGCGCCTGGGACGTGCTCGCGGCCTGGCAGGTGCTCTCGGCGCTGCCCGAGATCGACCCCGCCCGCATCGGCGCCCAGGGCCACAGCCGGGGCGGCTCGGCCGTCCTGACGGCGGCGACGCGCCGCTTCGCCGACGCAGTGGTCGGCAGAGACCGCGGGCTGGCCGCCGTGCTCGCCGCCTATCCGTGGAGCGGCCATCAGTTCATCGATCCACGGGTGGGGGCGACCCGCGTCCACGTGCTGATGGGCGATCGGGACGACTGGTGCTCCGTCCAGCAGGTGCAGGGCCACGTGCAGGCCATCCGGCTCACCGGAGGCGCGGTGACGATGCGGCTGGTCGCCGGGGCGGCCCACAGCTTCGATCGCGGCACGCCGGTCGTGCGGATCGCCGACGCCGCGGTGGCGCCCGGCGCGCCGACGACCTATCTGGCCGACGACGGTGCCTGCATCCATCCCCTCACCGGCCAGCCGGATCCCGCGCTCACCGATCGCGACGTGGCCGTCTACGGCCTCAAGGCGGGTTACGGCGTGAAGGGCGCCACGCTCGGCAGCCGCGACGGGGAGGCCGCCGTCTTCCGCGACGACATGCTGGCGTTCTGGACCACGGCGCTGGGCCAGGGCGAGGGCCGGCCCCGATGATCAGCCGCCGAGCAGCTTCCGGGCCGCGCGGACGGCCTGGCCGCGGTGGCTGACGCGGTCCTTCTCCGCGGCCGTCACCTCGCCGAAGGTGCGATCGAACGGCGCGTAGAAGAAGATCGGGTCGTAGCCGAAGCCGCCCTCCCCGCGCGGCGCCTCGGTGATCACGCCCCGCACGGTGCCCTCCACGACCTGCTCGCCGCCCGCGGCGTCGACGATGGCCACCACGCAGACGTAGCGGGCGCCGCGGCGCTCCGGTGGCACGCCGGCCAGGCGCTCGAGCAGGAGCCGGTTGCGTCCGGCGTCGTCCAGATCGTCACCGCCCCACCGCGCGGAGCGTAGCCCGGGCTCGCCCCCGAGCGCGTCGACCTCGATCCCGGAGTCGTCGGCCAGCGCGGCCGCTCCGGTCAGGCGGGCGGCCGCGCGCGCCTTCAGCAGGGCGTTCTCCGCGTACGTGTCCCCGGTCTCCTCGGGCAGGCGCGCGGCCGGCACGTCGGCCAGCACCATCAGGGTGAAGGGCACGCCGTCGAGGAGCGCGACGAGCTCCCGGCCCTTGGCGCGGTTGAGCGTCGCGACGACGAGACGGGGCCTAGAGCCGGAAGACGCGCTCGCCACGCGCCTGGAGCGCCTGGCGCTGGAGGTCGACCAGCCGGCGGATGCCGCTCTCGGCCAGGCCCAGCATCTCGTCCAGCCGTGCACGCTGGAACGGCACCTGCTCTGCGGTGCCCTGGACCTCGACGAACGCGCCGCCGCCGGTCATGACGACGTTCATGTCGACCTCGGCCGCCGAGTCCTCGGCGTAATTGAGGTCGAGCACGGGCCGGCCGCCGACGACGCCGACGCTGACGGCGGCCACGCAGTCGCGCAGCACGGCGCCCGCATTGACGCCGGCGATCCGGCCGACCGCGTCCGCGAGGGCGACGAAGCTGCCGGTGATGGCAGCCGTCCGCGTGCCGCCGTCCGCCTGGATGACGTCGCAGTCGATCCACACCGTGCGCTCTCCGAGCTTGCCGCGGTCCGTGACGGCGCGCAGCGCCCGGCCGACCAGGCGCTGGATCTCCTGGGAGCGACCGCTCGGCCCCCGGTTCTCCCGCGCCGTCCGCGTGTTCGTCGAGCGTGGCAGCATGGCGTACTCGGCCGTCACCCAGCCCTGCCCCTGTCCCTTCAGGAAGGACGGGACGCGGTCCTCCACCGTGGCCGTGCAGATCACCTTCGTGACGCCGAACTCCACGAGGACCGAGCCCTCGGGGTGCACGAGGAAGTCCCGGGTGAGCGTGGTCGGGCGGAGCTGCTCGGGTCCGCGGCCGTCCGGGCGGCTCACCGCTTGACCCCGCGGTCGACGGCGGCGCGGTCGCTGCCGCGGGCGCGGGCGTCCCAGTGACGCTTGTACTCCGCGAGGCCCGCGAAGATGGCGCGCGCGATCTCGTCGCGGTACCGCGGATCCTTCAAGCGCCGCTCCTCCTTCGGGTTCGTCAGGAAACCGATCTCGATGAGGATGGCGGGCATGGCCGCGCCCCCCAGCACGTAGAACCCCGCCTGCTTCACGCCCCGGTTCGGCGTCCGCAGCGATTTCGTGATCGAGTCCTGCACGATCTCGGCCAGCCGGGACGACTCCAGCTGGAACTCCGACTGGGCCAGGTCCCACAGGATCGTTCGCACGAGGTCGTCGCGACCCCGGCGGGCCTGGGGCTTCTCGAGCTGGACGACGTCGTTCTCCGCGGCCGCCACCTGCCGCGCCGCGCTGTCGGTGGCCTCGGACGAGAGGAAGTAGGTCTCGACACCGTCGGAGCCCCGGTGGCGATGGGCGTTGGCGTGGATCGAGACGAACAGGTCCGCGCGCTCGCGGTTGGCGAAGCTCGTGCGGTCCTGCAGCGTCACGAAGGTGTCGGAGCTGCGGGTGAGGAGGATGCGCACGTCGAGCTGGTCCTCGAGGAGCTGCGTCACCCGCTTGGTCACGTCGAGCACGAGGTCCTTCTCCAGCAGCCCGCTGGCGCCCCGCGCCCCCGTGTCGTGCCCGCCGTGGCCGGCGTCGAGGACGATGGTGCGCAGCGGCGCGAGCGTCTCGCGCTCGCGGGCCGCCGGCGCCTCGGGCCGGACGAAGTCCAGGACGAGGCGCGGCGGGTCGGCGAGCGACGAGACCTTGAGCTGGCCGGCGCCGCCGTCGAAGCGAACGCGGAGGAGCGCGTCGGCGCCGGCACGCTCCAGCCGCACCTCCCCGACGAGCCCGTCGCCGATCGGCTCCGCCCGCGGCGCGCCCCGCAGCGCGGCGATGCGCACGCGGAGCTCCCGCTCGTCCGAGGCCTCGACCTGGTGGTCCACGGGCGCGGACGTCTCGAGCACGACGCGGGTGAAGGACGGATAGGACCGGTAGCGCAGCTCCTGCAGCGCGACGGCCGCCGGAAGGGGCGCCCGCGGAGCCGTCGGCGCCGGCGACGGCGGGCGCCGCGGGGGGCGCGGCGGCAGCGACAGCCCGCTGGTCCTCGCCGCCCGGAGCCGCGGCCCGACGAACTCCACGAAGCCCTGCGGCACGAGCCAGGTGCCCTCGTGGACCCGCACGGGCGCCTCGAGCACGACCGCGCGGGCGTCGACCAGGACGCGCGCCCAGTCCCGGGCGAGCGTCACGACCTTCCCGCCACCGCGCACGTAGGCGACGACCGCGTCGCCGGGCGCCTCGGCCTGCGCCTCGAGGTGCTCGGCGAGACGCCCCAGCTCCACGTACCGATGACCCTGGTGCGCGATGGTCGGCACGTCGGCGTGCGCCTCGGCCGCGACGAGCGCGACGACGACGAGCGCGAGGCAGAGACGCACCATCGGCCGATTGTAGCAACGACAGGCGCCGGCCAGAAAAACGGCGTCGGAGCGCGCCCGTCAGAGCGGCAGGACCTGGAGGTTCCGGAAGCGCACGCGGGACGCGGGGTCGTGGGCCTGGAGGCCGAGGTGCCCTTCCCGGGGCGCCCGGTCGTCCTCCAGCGTCGCCGCCAGATGGCCGTTGAGCCGCACGGTGAGCCGCGGTCCGCGCGCCTCGATGTCGAACCGGTTCCAGCAGCCGACGGGGCGGCGCTCGAGCGGCGCGGCCGGCGCCCGCCCGTACACGGCGCCGGTCCGGTGTCGCGGGCTGTCGAGGACGCCGCGGTCGTGGTCGACGCCCCGGTCGTCGATCTGGACCTCCCAGCCGTGCTCCGTCGCCGGCCGCCAGTCCTGGCCGAGGGCGGGGATGCGGAGGAAGACACCGCTGTTGTCGTCGGGGCTCGAGAGGCGCCAGTCGACCAGGAGCCGGAAGTCGACGAGCGGCCGGCGTGCGTACCAGAGAATGCCAGGGCCGCCCTCGGACTCCACCATGCTGGGCCCCACGCGCCGGAACCCGCCGCTGCCGGCGGTGCGCCAGTCGGCCAGGGTGTCGAGCGGCACGGG
>JAICGY010000231.1 GCA_025922915.1 Candidatus Methylomirabilota bacterium
AGCGTCAGCACGAGGACGAGCAGCCCGAGCACCTGGCGAGGCAGGGGCGTCGAAGCGGGACGGCCGGCGGCCGGCCGCCGGCATTCCGCCCGCTCCGCGATCGCGCTGCCTCCGACCGACTCGCGCTCGTCCAAGACCTTGGCCTCCAATCGTGACGTCCGGGTCGACAGGGGTTCGGCATGCGTGTGACGCGCGGCGCTCTCCCGGGACGCAACGTGGATGCCAGATGCGGTTCCGGCGCGGTGTTCGGCTCAATAGATCGCAGGGTTGCCTCTCGGCCCCTGAGAGCCGTTCGAGGAGGCGATCCGTCACAACGCCGACACGGCCCGTGCCGCCGGGGCACGGCCACGCAGGACCGTCCCCGGCCGGTCGCCGGCCCTCAGCGGAAGCGGGGCATGACCTCGCGGGCGAAGAGCTCCATCGAGCGCCGGATGCTGGCCTGGGGCAGGCCGCCGAAGTTCATCCAGCACAGGATCTGGCCCACGCCCATCTCGCGCATGCGCGCGACGTGGCGCGCGACGGTGTCGGGCGAGCCGAACGCGAGCGTCTCGCGCACGAGCCCGTCCCACGTCACCTTCGACAGCCGCTCGGCCATCGCACGGAAGCCGGGCTGCAAGCTCGGGTGGGCGTCCTCGATGCGCTCGGGGATCACGAAGCGCCGGAACGAGTCCTGGTACCACTCCTCGTAGGGGCGCGCCTGCTCCAGGGCGCGGGCGTCGGTGTCGGCCACGTAGATCTGGCGCGAGACCCCCCAGCGGCCCAGCAGCGCGGCGATCTCGGCCTCGGTCCGGCCCGCCTTGCGCAGCGTGTCGACGTAGATGTCGCGGTTCGTGGCGAGCTGGTCGACGGGCCCGTAGAGCACGGAGTTGAGCATCGGCCAGCCGCGGAGGGCAGTGTTCTCGATGCCGTCCTTGCTCACGCACACCTGGTAGAGCGGCGGGTGCGGGCTCTGGACCGGCTTGGGGATGATGCGGACGTCGTCGAAGCGGAAGAAGCGCCCCGCGTGCGAGAAGCGCTCCTCGGTCCAGGCCCGCCGCATGACCTCCACGGCCTCGTCGAACCGCTCTCGGCTCTCCTCCTGCGGCACGCGGTAGCCGGCGAACTCGGCCGGGCGGTTGCCGCGGCCGACCCCGACGTCGAGCCGGCCGCCGGCGAGGATGTCCACGAGCGCCAGCTGCTCGGCGAGCCGCAGCGGGTGGTGGAAGGGCAGGATCGCCGCCGCCAGGCCGATCCGCACGCGCCGCGTGCGCGAGGCGGCGGCGGCCGCCAGCGCCGCCGGGTCCACCGACAGGCCGTAGTCGATGAAGTGGTGCTCGGTGAGCCAGACCTCGTCGAAGCCGAGCTCCTCCGCCCACTCCATCTGCTCCAGCTCCCGCCGGATGATCTCGGCGTGGTCGTGGCCAGGCGGCGCCTGGAAGAAGTAGAAGGTGCCGAACCGCATCATCCGCCGCCGCCCGTCAGGCCGGCTTGAGCCCGAAGTCGTAGGCGACGGCGTAGAAGGGGCTGCTCACGCCGTGAGCGGCCGCCTCCTCGGCCGCGTCGCGGCGTGCGAAGTCCACCACGAGCGAGCTCTTCACCGCGAACACGGCGTCGGAGTCGAGGTAGGGATCGCCCTTGACGAAGAGGTGCGTGGTGAGGGGCACGTGCCCGTCGGCCGAGACGATGAAGTGCACGTGGCCCGGCCGGTACGGGTGACGGCCGAGCGCGCGCAGCATCCGGCCGACCGGCCCGTCCGTCGGCACGGGATAGCTCGCCGGCTTGACCGTGCGGAACCAGTAGCGGCCCTCGGCGTCGGTGCGGAAGCGGCCCCGCAGGTTCATCGGGCCGTGCGAGGGGTCCTGGTTGTCGTAGAGGCCGTTGGGCGCCGCCTGCCAGACGTCGATCAGCGCGCCGGGGAGCGGGCGCCCGGCCGGATCGGTGACCCGGCCGGAGAAGACGGTCGGCTCGCCCGGCGTGGTGCCCGCGATGCTGTCCCCCAGCTTCATTTCCGGAGCGCCCTCGCGGTAGAACGGGCCGAGCAGCGTCGTCTCGGTGGCGCCCTCCGGCATCCGGTGGTTGAGCGCGTCGACGAGGATCGAGACGCCCAGCGTGTCGGAGAGCAGGATGAACTCCTGGCGCAGGTCGTCGCACGCCTGGCCGGTGTCGGTCAGGAACCGGATGCCCGCGAACCACTCCTCCTCGGTCAGCTCCACCTCTCGCACGAACGCGTGCAGGTGGGCGACCAGGGATTGCATGACGCGACGCAGCCGCGGATCGGACACCGTGGCCATCCGCGCCAGGACCGCGTCCGTGATGGTGTGCTCGGTGAAGTTGTCCATCGTGGCCTCCTGTCTGGGGTCCGGCCCGGCGGCCGCGTGCCCGTGCGCATCGTACCGGGCGGGCCGCTGCGCCTCAAACGGCGGCGCCGGCCTACACCCCCAGGTAGTACTTCTTCACCAGTTCGTGCTCGGTGAGCTCGCGCGTGCTGCGGCCCTCGAACGCGATCTCGCCGTGGACGATGACGTAGCCGCGGTCGGCGATCCGGGTGGCCTGGTGGAAGTTCTGCTCGGCCATGAGGACCGTCAGGTGCCGGGTCTCCTTGAGCTCGCGGATCTTGGCGATGACGCGCGACACGAGGATCGGCGCCAGCCCCACCGAGGGCTCGTCGATGAGGAGCATGCGCGGCCGGGTCATGAGGGCGCGGGCGAGCGCGAGCATCTGCTGCTCGCCCCCGCTCATGCTGCCCGCCAGCTGCCGCCGGCGCTCGCGCAGGACGGGGAACGCCTCCAGGCAGAACGCCAGCGTGTCCTCGATGTGGGCGCGCGCCTCCCGCCGGTAGGCGCCCAGCAGGAGGTTCTCCTCGACGGTCAGCCGCGGGAAGAGCCGGCGGCCCTCCGGCACCAGCGCCACGCCGAGGCCGACGATCTCCTCGGGGCCAAGGCCCACCAGGCTCGTGCTCCGCCCGTCCGTCTCCAGCACGATCTCGCCCGCCGCCGGGCGGACCAGCCCCATCAGCGACTTCAGGAGCGTGCTCTTGCCGTTGCCGTTGGTGCCCAGCAGGGCCACCGTCTCGCCCTCGTTGACCTCGATCGACACGCCGTGCAGGACGCGGACCGCTCCGTACCCGGCCTCGATGCCCCGGGCGACCAGCCTACTCGCCAAGGTAGGCTCTCTCGACGGCGGCGTTGCGCAGGATCTCGTCGGGGCCACCCTCCGCGATGCGCTCGCCGGCGTCGAGGACGGCGATGCGCTGCGAGAAGCGCATGACGGCCCGCATGATGTGCTCGATCATGATGATCGCGATGCCCTGCGCGCTGAGGAGCCGGAGGATCGTCAGGATCTCGTCCACCTCGGCGCTGGAGAGCCCGGCCATGGACTCGTCGGAGATGAGCAGCCGGGGCCGCGCCGCCATCGCCCGGGCCAGCTCGAGCTTGCGCAGGTCGATCTGCGTGAGGCCGCCGGCCCGGGCGTCCGCCTTGTCCGCGAGACCGATGCGCTCCAGGATCGCGCGCGCCTCCGGCACCACGTCGGCGCCGCGGGCGCGGGCGTGGCCGGCGTGCTCGGCGGGGATGCAGAGGTTCTCGAGGACGGTCATGCTCGTGAAAGGCCGGGGGATCTGGAAGCTGCGGGCGATGCCGAGCCGGGTGCGCTGGTACGCGGGCAGCCGGGTGATCGGGCGCCCCGCGAACCAGATCTCGCCCTCGTCGTTCCGGAGGGCGCCCGAGATGCAGTTGATGAGGGTCGTCTTGCCGGAGCCGTTCGGGCCGATCAGGCCGAACCGCTCGCCCTCCTCGACCTGGAGGCTCACGCGGCTGAGGGCCTGGAAGCCCCCGAACCGCTTGCTGACCCCGCGGACGTCGAGCAGGACGGCCACCCGTCACCCGCGCGAGCGGCGCCGCCGCACCAGCCCCACGAGGCCGTCGGGGGCGACGATCACGAAGACGACGAGGAGCATCCCCACGATGAGCAGGTTCAGCGCGGAGGAGATGGTGACGGTCGCGATCTGCTGGGCCGAGCCCAGGAGCACGGCGCCGACCAGCGGGCCGACCCACGTCGTCGTCCCCCCGATCATGGGCATGGCCAGGCTGTTGACGGCGTAGTCCAGGTTGAACGTCGAGGCCGGCTCCATGTAGGTGATGTAGTAGGGGAAGGGGGCGCCGGCCACGCCCATGAGGGCGCCGCTCACCGTGGCCGCGAGCAGCTTGAGGCGGAGCGTCGGCACCCCCATGCACTCGGCGGCCTCCTCGTTGTCCCGGATGGCGGCCAGCCCCCGCCCGACCCACGAGTGCTCGATCCGCCAGGCGATGGTTAGGGCGGCCACCGCCAGGACGACCATCACCACGAAGAGGAATTCGACGTAGTTGCCGAAGAAGAGCACCCGGGCGGGACGGATGGTGTACAGGCCGCGCGAGCCGCCCACGTACTCCCAGTTGACGATGAGGGTCTGCAGCACCACCGCGAGGGCCAGGGTGGCGATGGCGAAGAAGACGCCGCGCAGCCGGAGCGTGAGGGCTCCGATGCTGAGCCCGAGCAGCCCGCTCACCACGCCGGCGGCGATCACCAGGACCGGCAGCGGGGCGCCGACCGCCTTGATCAGGACGGCCGCCGTGTAGGCGCCGAGCGCGAAGAAGCCCGCGCTGCCGAAGTTCACGTAGCCCGCGTAGCCGCCGAGGATGTTCCAGGCCGTCGCCAGCACGACGTACTGGAGGATCACGTACCCGGCGAAGTAGTAGTACTGGTTGTCGACGAGCCGGGTGAGCGCCACCGCGAGCACGGTCACCCCCCCCGCCATCGCGAGCAGCCGGCGGCCCGACATCCTCACCGGCCGAAGAGCCCGGCCGGCCGCAGGGCCAGCACGAGGAGGAGAATGCCGAACGAGACGGCGAGCGCCCAGGACGGCCCGTAGAACGTGGAGGTGAGGCTTTCGAGCACGCCGAGGATGAGCGCCGCCACGAGCGTGCCGCCGATGCTGCCCATGCCGCCCAGCACGGCGATGGCGAAGACCCGCCCGATGTACTCGCGCCCGATCGAGGGCTCCACGGGACCGATCATGATCAGGAGCGCGCCGGCGAGGCTGGCGGTGGCGATGGCCAGCCCGAACGCCAGGTCCTTGATACGGACGGGATTGGCGCCCATGAGCCGGAGGGCCAGGGCGTCCTGCGCCACCGCGCGCACGGCCCGGCCGTAGAACGTGCGGCCGAGGAAGAGGTGAAGGCCGAGCGTGAGAGCGAGGGCCACCGCGCACGGGATGCCGAGCCGCAAGGCGATGCCGATCGGGCCGACCTGGACCGTCTCGCCCACGTAGGCGGCGTGCACCGAGCGGTAGTCGACCCCGTACTGCAGCAGGAGCGCGACCTCGATGATGAAGATGATGCCGAAGAAGAACACGAGGCCGCGCAGCGACTCGTCGCCCCGCCGCTCGAAGCAGGTGTGGTAGACGCGATAGACCGCGACCCCGAGCAGGAAGAACGCCGGCATGAAGGCGACGCCGGCCACGATGGGATCCAGGCCGAACCGGCTGTTGACGACGTAGGTCGCGTAGGAGCCGAGGATGACGAACGCGGGGTGGGCGATGTTCACGACGTCGAGGAGGCCGAAGGCCAGGGTGATCCCGAGGCTCACGGCGGCATAGAAGCCGCCGAGCAGGATCCCCGCCACCAGCGCGTCGAGGAGGAGGTCGACCGAGAACACGGTGCCGCCAGGGCCCCGAGGCGCGCGGCGCGCCCGCGAGGCCGGTGGCTCAGCGCCTGGCCTTGGCGTACGGGTAGATCACGTTGCCCGATTTCCAGTCGTCGGGATAGACGACGACCCGGTGGCCCGGCTCTGCGAACTGCTTGAGGTCGTTGCCCTCGATGTTCTGGAACTGGATCATCAGCGCGCGCGACCGGGACCACTCGCCGTTCGGCGCGAACTTGACCTTGCCGACCACGGTGTCGAACTCGTGGGCGCGGATGTACTCGCCGATCTTCTTCTGGTCGAGACCCTTCGTCGCCTCCACCGCCTGGCCGAGCACCTGCAGGTAGGCGTAGCCCCAGGGCGGCAGGTAGTGGCCCAGCGGGTCGACACCCGCGTCCTTCGCCCGGTCCTGGTACTTCTGGAGGAACTCCTCGATGCCGGGGAACTTGAGGGTCGGCTCCGGCACCCAGAAGTCGTAGTTGACGATGCCGTTGAGCATCGGCCCGAGCGCGGTCATGAGCGAGGCGTACTGGAGGCCCACCATGCCGCCGCCGAACATCTTGGGCTTGAGGCCCACCTCGTGCGCCGCGCGGATCATCCCGGCGGAGTCCGGCGGGTAGGACCCGACGTACACGATGTCGGGATTGGTGGCCTGGATGGCGCGGGCGATCGGCGTGAAGTCCGCCGTCGCCGGCGGGTAGGCCTTGTCGTAGACGATCCGGAACCCGTACTTCTTGGCGTTCTCGCGCGCGCCCGCCACCGCGTTCTGGGCGAACTCCGCGTCGGCGCCGACGATCGCGATCGTCCGGGGCTTCGGGTTCTGCTTCTGCGCGATCTCGAAGAAGCCGCGCGACCAGTCGGTCTTGGGCTCGGGGCCGGCCGGCATGATGCCGAAGTAGTAGGGGTAGTTGAACTTCTCGTTGACGGCGAGCCCGAACAGCCCCATGAAGGTGAGCTTGCGCTCCATCACGATCGGCATCGCGGGCGCGATGAGGTTGGTGCCGTACCCCGA
>JAICGY010000232.1 GCA_025922915.1 Candidatus Methylomirabilota bacterium
TCCCGCACCGGCCCGTGGCCGTGCTGCTCGGCAAGACCGTGACGAACGGCTGGGGCGGCTACGAGTGCTGCTGGGCGCGCACGGTGCTGGCCGCCCTCGTCGGCGCCCTCGAGGTGCCCGGCGGCATCCTCGGGACGACGGTGCGGCTGAACCGCCCCGCCCAGAACCGGCTCGACTCCGTCCGCCCGGGGCCCGACGGCTTCATGGAGCAGCCGCTCAACCCGACCGGCAAGGACACGTGGGCGGCCGCGCCGCACGTCCGCAATGCGTACCGGACCCTGGTCCCGCTGGCCGCCGACTCGCCGTGGTCGGCCGCGCTCGGGCCCGCGCACCTGCCGTGGCTCTTCCTCGACGACCCGCCCACGCCGTGGCCGGCGCCGACGCTCCCCGACGTGTGGATCATCTACCGCACGAACCCCGCGATCTCCAACTGGGACACGGGCCGCATCGAGCGCGAGCTCGAGCGCTTCCCGTTCGTGGCCGCCTTCGCCTACACGCAGGACGAGACGAACTGGTACGCCGACCTCCTGCTGCCGGAGGCGACCGACCTCGAGTCGCTGCAGCTCTACCGCGTGGGCGGCACGAAGTACATCGAGCAGTACTGGCACGTCACCGGCTGGGCCATCCGCCAGCCCGTGGTGGCCTCGCCCTGCGACACGCGCGACCTCACCGACGTGGCCACCGAGCTGGCCGCCCGCACCGGGATCCTCGACGGCTACCTGGCCGCCCTCAACCGCGGCAGCGGCACGACGGTGCCCCTGCGCGGGGCGGGCTACGACCACACGCTCGCCCCCGGGTCCCGGCCGTCCGCGGCCGACATCTGGGACCGCGTCTGCCGGGCGGCCACGCGCTCGCTCACCGGCGGCGCCGTCGAGCACGACCTCGAGTGGTTCAAGGCCCACGGCGCCTTCTTCGTGCCGTTCTCCGAGCGCCAGTACTACCTGCACGCCGCGATGGCGGCCCGGGGGCTGCGCTACGAGCTGCCGTACCAGGAGCGGATCAAGCGCCTGGGCGAGGAGCTGGGCGCGCGCCTGCACGAGCGCGGCATCACGTGGTGGGACGCCCAGCTCGAGGAGTACCAGGCGCTGCCCCGCTGGAAGGACTTCCCGGGGCTCTGGCGCGGTCCGGACGGCGCGCGCGACCGCCCGTTCTGGCTCCTCACGAGCCGCAGCATGCAGTACTCGTGGGGCTCGAACGTCTCGCTGCCGATCCTGGCCGAGGTCGCCCGCAACGTGAAGGGGCACTTCGGCGTGATGCTCAACCGCGGCGCCGCCCGCCGGCTCGGGATCGCCGACGGCGACCTCGTCGAGATCACCTCGACGACGGGCGCCACGCGGGGCCGGGCCATCCTGCGCGAAGGCGTGCGGCCGGACGTCGCGGTGATCCTGCAGCAGTTCGGCCACTGGGCGACGCCCTTCGCCCGCGACCTCGGGATGCCGAGCCTGAACCAGGTCGCGAGCATGGACCTCGCCCTCACCGACGCCACCGGCAGCGGCAGCGATGTCGTCGCCGTCAGCGTGCGGAGGGCGTGATGCGCTGGGGCATGGTGATCGACGTCCGTCGCTGCGTGGGCTGCCAGACGTGCACGATCGCCTGCAAGCAGGAGCACGGGCTGCCCGCCGAGCTGCAGTGGCGGTTCGTCGCCGACTGCGAGGTGGGCGAGTATCCCGACGTCCGCCGGGTGTTCCTGCCCATGCAGTGCATGCACTGCGCGGAGCCGCCGTGCGTGCCCGTCTGCCCCACCGGCGCCTCCCGGCGCCGCGAGGACGGCATCGTGTGGATCGACTACGCGGCGTGCGTGGGCTGCGGCTACTGCGCCGTCGCCTGCCCCTACCACGCCCGCCACCTGAGCCGCACCACCGACGGCTACTTCGAGCACCCCACGCCGAGCGAGCAGGCCTCGGCGCACCCGGAGCGCCGGGGCGTGATGACCAAGTGCACCTTCTGCAAGGAGCGCGTGGACGCCGGCCGCGAGGCCGGCTACGTCGCCGGCGTCGATCCGGAGGCCACGCCGATGTGCGCGGTCGCCTGCATCGCCGGCGCGATCCTCTTCGGCGACCTCGACGACCCGACGAGCGCGATCTCGCAGCGGCTCGCCGCGAGCGGCGCCGTGCCGCTCATGCCCGAGTGCGGGACGCAACCCTCGGTCTACTACATCGCGGAGTGAGCCATGACCATGCCTGCCGCCCGCCCGGTGGCCCTGATCCCCGCCACGCCGCAGCGTCTGTGGGGACCGCCCGCCGTCGCCAACTTCGCGCTCGGCGGGCTCGGCGCCGGGTTCTACCTGGTCGCGGTCGCCGCCGCCGCGCTCGGCGCCTCGCCGGCGGTCGCGCTGGCCTCGTGGCTCGGGCCCGCGCTCGTCCTCGCCGGCTTCGCGGCGGTGGCCGCGGAGGCCGGCCGGCCGCTGCGCGGGCCCCGCGTGCTGCGCCGGGTGCGGACCTCGTGGATGTCGCGCGAGCTCGTGCTGGGCGCGGCCTTCGCCGGGCTGGCCGGCGCCGGGCTGCTCGTCGCCTCGCCGCTCCTCCGCCTCCTGGCCGCGCTGGCCGCCACCGGCGTCGTCCTCGCCCAGGGGTTCATCGTGCGCCGCGCGCGCGGCGTGGCGGCCTGGGACGTGGCGGTCATGCCGGCGGTCTTCCTCCTCTCGGCGCTGCTGGCGGGGGCCGGGCTCTTCCTGGCCGTCGAGACCGCTGCCGGCCGGCCGCCGGGGGGCGGCGTGCTCGGCAGCACGCTCTTCCTCCTGGTGCTCGGGACCTTCGTCTGGCTGGTCTACGTCACCTGGTCGGCCGACGATGCCTTCGTCCGCGCCACGCGACCGCTGCGGGACGGCGCCGCCGCCATCGCCGTCACCGCCGGCGGCTACGTCCTGCCCTTCGCGCTCACCGTCGTGGCCCTGGCCCTCGGCGAGACGGGCGCAACCCTGGCCGCCGGCGTCCTGATGGTGGTCGCCCAGGTCCAGGCCAAGTGGCTGCTGATCCTCACCGTGGGCGACCTCCGGCCGATCACGCTCGCGAACCTCGGGCTGCAGAGGAGGCTCTCATGATCTACGGCGCGGGAGTGGACGTCGGATCGACGCAGACGAAGGCGGTGATCCTCGACGAGGACCGCCGCATCGTGGCGCGGGCGCTCATCGCCACCGGGGCCAACGTCACCCGGGCGGGGGAGAACGCGTTCGTGGAGGCGTGCCGGACGGCGGGCCTGGCCCGCGAGGCGGTGGGCTACGTCGTCGGCACCGGGTACGGCCGGTACAAGGTGACCTTCGGCGACGCGCAGATCACCGAGATCACCTGTCACGCCCGCGGCGCGCAGTCGCTCTTTCCCGCGACGCGCACGGTCATCGACATGGGCGGGCAGGACACCAAGGCCATCAAGGTGGGGCCGGACGGCGCCGTCGTGGACTTCTCGATGAACGACAAGTGCGCGGCGGGCACGGGCCGCTTCCTCTCGGCCGCCGCCGACGTCACCGGGGTGGGACTCGACGAGATCGGCCCCCTCGCGCTGGCCGCCCAGAACCCGGTGCGCCTGACCTCCGTGTGCACGGTCTTCGTGGAGTCCGACATCATGTCGTACCTCGCGCAGCGCAAGACCATCGAGGACATCCTGGGGGGCGTCCACAAGGCGATCGCGGCCCGCACGATGTCGCTCGTCCGCCGCGTCGGCGTCGAGGACGAGGTGACGTTCACGGGCGGCGTGTCGCGCAACGTCGGCATGGTGCGGGCGCTCGAGGGCGTGCTGGGCCGCCCCCTCAACGTCAGCGACGACGGGCACTTCATGGGCGCCATCGGGGCCGCGCACTTCGCGCTGGAGCGGGC
Organism: Candidatus Methylomirabilota bacterium; assembly: GCA_025922915.1. GTDB lineage: Bacteria > Methylomirabilota > Methylomirabilia > Rokubacteriales > CSP1-6 > JAICGY01. The sequence goes on from JAICGY010000232.1 coordinate 3,810, forward strand.
CCGGGCGGCGTCGACCGGCGGCGCCGCGGAAGCCGCCCTCGCCGGGCCGGCGACGGGAAGGAGCTGATCATGCTGGTGGCGGGCATCGACATCGGCTCGGGGACGACCAAGTGCGTCGTCGTGGACGAGACGGGGGCGGTGCGCGGCCGCGCGCTGTCGCGGACGAAGGCCGACTTCGAGCGGGTGTCGGCGGACGTCCTCGCCGGCGCCGCCGCCGACGCCGGGGCCGGTCGCGCGGACGTCGGCTACGTGGCGACGACCGGCCTCGGCCGCTACGCCGTCTCCTTCCGCGACATCCAGATCACCGACCTGACGTGCGGCGCCCGCGGTGCCGCCGCCCTCTTCCCGGCCACGCGGTACGTCCTCGACATCGGCGCCCAGTGCTCGCGCGCGATCAAGCTGCGCGAGGGCGGCAAGGTCAAGGAGTTCCACATGAACGAGAAGTGCGCGGCCGGCTCCGGCGGCTTCCTCGAGCGCGCGGCCAAGTACCTCGAGGTCGCCGTGACCGACATCGGCGCGCTCTCGCTCCGGGCGGAGGCGCCGCAGGCGATCTCCAGCGTCTGCGCCGTGCTCGCGGAGTCCGAGATCATCAACCACGTCTCGGAGGGCGTGGGCGTCGAGAACATCCTGCGCGGCATCCACAACTCGCTCGCCGACCGTGCCCTCAGCCTCCTCAAGCGCGTCGGGCTCGACGGCGAGGTGACGCTCATCGGCGGCGTGGCCCAGCAGGCCGGGATGGTGGCGGCCCTCCGCGACAAGCTCGCGGTGCCGGTCAACGTGCCGCCCGTTCCCGAGCTCACGAGCGCGCTGGGGGCCGCGCTCCTCGGGCTGCAGCGCTTCCGGAAGCTCGGCGCCGCCGCCGCGGCGGCGTGAGGAGGCGGCGATGACGCCCGCGAAGATCCTCGTGCGCGCCCTCGAGCGCTCGGACCTGCCGGCGGTGATGCACATCGACGAGCTGCTGACGGGCCAGACGCGCAAGGAGTACTGGAACACCCGCTTCGACATCGCGGCCCTGCGCCCGCCCTGGATGTCGTCGGCGGCCGAGGTGGACGGGCGCGTGGTCGGATTCCTCTTCGGCTGGGTCGCCGAGTCGGAGTTCGGCATCGCCGGCCCGACCGCGTGGATCGACCTGCTCGGGGTGGCGCCCGCCTACCGGGGCCGCGGCGTCGCCGGGGCGCTCGTCGACCGGTTCGTGGAGGCCGGCCGCGAGCTGCGCGCGATCCGGAAGGTCGCGACGCTCATCGACCTGGGGCAGGAGGACGTCCGCGAGTTCTTCGTGCACCACGGCTTCCGCCACGGGCCGATGGTCCATCTGGAGCGGGACCTCGGTGCTTGAGATCACGATCCTCGGGCGTGGCGGGCAGGGGGCGCAGGTGGCGTGCCAGATCCTGGCCGCCGCCTTCTTCCGCGCCGGCCGCCACGTCCAGGCCTTCGCCGCCTACGGCGGCGAGCGCCGCGGCGCGCCGGTGACGGCGTCGCTCCGCGTCGACGACGCGCCCGTCACCCTGCGCTGCGACATCGAGCGCCCCGATCACGTCCTCGTCCTGGACGCGGGGCTGCTCGAGGGCGTCGCCCCCTCCCTGCGGACCGGCGGCCTGATCCTCGTCAACAGCCGCGGCGCGCCGTGCGGGCGCGCGCCGCACGCCGCGCGCGTGCTCGACGTCGACGCCGGCGCCATCGCCGCCACCGCCGGTCTGGGGCCGATCGTCTCGACCGCGATGCTGGGGGCATTCGCGGGAGCCACCGGGCTGCTCCCGCTCGCTGACCTGCGCGCGGCCGTCGCCGAGGGCAGCCCCGCCCGCGGCGCCGAGAACGTGGCGGCCTGCAGCGCCGGCTTCGCGGCCGGCCTCGCGCTCCGGCGCGTGCCGGCCGGGGCCGTGGAAGTCTGACGTGCCGCTCGATCTCGGGGCCGCCCGGCCGCGCGCCTGGTCGGAGCCGGGCCGGACCACGCTCGAGCTCTCCACGGGGGCCTGGCGCAGCCGGCGCCCGCGCTACGTCGAGGCCGCGGCGCCGTGTCACGGCGCCTGCCCGGCCGGCGAGGCGATCCCGGGCTGGATCCAGCACGCGCGCGCCGGTGATCACGCGGCCGCCTGGCGCCTCCTCCGGGAGGACAACCCGTTTCCGGCGATCACCGGACGCGTCTGCGGCCATCCGTGCGAGTCGGTCTGCAACCGCCGGGCGCACGACGGCGCGGTGGCCATCAACGCTCTCGAGCGCGTCGTGGGCGACTGGGGGCTCGAGCACGGCCAGGCCCGGCCCGTCCCCGTCACGCGCCGGGAGCGGGTCGCCATCGTGGGCGCCGGCCCCGCCGGTCTGGCGTGCGCGTACCACCTCGCCCGCCTCGGCTACGGGACGACGCTCTTCGAGCGCGAGCCGGCGCCGGGAGGGCTCCTGCGATACGGCATCCCCGAGTACCGGCTGCCGCGTACCGTGCTCGAGCGGGAGATCGCCCTCGTGCTGGCCCTCGGTGTCCGCGTCGAGGTCGGGTGCACGCTCGGGCGGACCCTCGCCTGGCGGGACGTCGAGACGTACGACGCCGTCTTCGTGGCCACCGGCGCCGGCGTCCCCGTGCGTCTCGGCGTGCCGGGGGAGGCGGCGGCGGGGATCGAGGACGGGCTGCGGTTCCTGCGCGCGCTCGCCGACGGCGGGGTGCCGCCCGTCGGCCGGCGGGTGGTCGTCGTGGGTGGCGGCAGCACCGCGATGGACGTCGCCCGCTCCGCCCGCCGTCTCGGCGCCCGGGCCGTCACCGTGGTCGCCCTCGAGACGCGCGCGGCCATGCCGGCCCTGGGGGCCGAGATCGCGCAGGCCCTGGCCGAGGGCGTCGAGATCGTGAACGGCCTCGGGGTCACGCA
>JAICGY010000233.1 GCA_025922915.1 Candidatus Methylomirabilota bacterium
CCCTGACCGGGCCCGTGACGAGGTGCTCGCTTGACCCAGCCATCGGGAGAAGCCGCCTACGTCGAAGCTGAGGAGCAGGCAGCCGACGACGTCGAGGAGGCTGTTGCCGCCGCACTCGCCGCGGGGATGACGGCTGCGGCGCTGGCCGCTCTGGTGTCCGCCATCACGCGGCTTCTCGACGCCGCTACCCGATCGGCGTTCGCGCTCGCCTACACCCACACCGCAGGCTCCTCGCCGCGCCGCCGTACCCGCCGTGACGGTGTACGCCAACGGGCCGCGCAGCTCCGCGCCAGGTTCAGGGCCGACACAGCGGGAGCGGTACGCACCTCCATCAACGCGGCTGTGAAGGACCTCGCGGACGGCATGGACCCCGCCGAGGCGCTGGGACGGCTGACCCGACGGTTACGGACCACCGCTGAGACGCTCGTCAACCAGGCGATCTCAGCGGGCGTCGAAGCCGCAGCGAAAGCCCACGGCGCGGTTGGCCTGATGTGGGTGACCGAAGCCGACCCGTGCCCGCAATGCCGGAAGCTCGCCGGAACCGTCGTGAAGATCGGCCAGAAATGGCAGGCCCCGCGCGGCTCCACCTGGCGGCGGTTCAAGGGACGGCCGCCCCTGCATCCGGCCTGCCGTTGTAGAGCACGAGCTGTTTGGGGCCAGAGCCCGCGACCAGCCGATCAGGCCCTGCGTCGCGGGGCACATCAACGCGCCGGACGGCGCACGAGAAGAAGGGGGGTGCCCGGATGGGCACGCAATTGAAGGAGCCGACAGTCCTCGGAGAGCTGACGGCGATCGGGGTCCGGCTGGACGGCCGGCCGATCTGGCAGACTCTCGGCGGCGCCGACGACGACACGGACACCGGGGCCGTCGAGGATGGCGCCGACGACACGACATCCGACGCTGTGGAGGACGACGCCCAGGACGCGGCGGAGGAAGGCGCGGCAGCCAAGCCGAAGCCGGACGGCGACATGGTGTCGCGTACGGAGCTACGGAAGGCGACCGCGGCACGTGACGCTGCGAAGCGAGAAGCGCGGGATGCCCGCGCGGAAGCAGCCCGGTTGAAGCAGGCCGGTGAGGACGAGACGGCTCGCGCGGTTCGTGAAGCCGGTGAGGCGGCCTTGGCTGAGGCGGAGAAGAAGTACAAGCCGCTCCTGGTCAAGAACGCGGCACGGGCTGAACTGGCTGCGTCGGGGGTGAAGGACGGCAAAGTCGATCGGCTCATCAAGCTGCTGGAACTGGGTGAGATCGAGGTCGACGGTGACGGGGAGGTGTCGGGGCTGTCCGAGCAGGTCGAAGCACTGCGGGAGGAGTGGCCGGAGTTTTTCGTGCAGGAGACGGCAGTCAAGCCGGAGCCTCGGAAGGGGTCGCGTGCGGCGGACGGCGCGGACCGTAAGCCCGCCGCGGTGAAGCCTCTGACGGCCACCGAACGGCAGGCGGCTGCGCTCCTCGGCAAGGCCGTGTGAACACCGGACGCGGTTCGCGCCGATCTACCTGTTAGAGGCTGCCCTGGACGGGGCGGGCCGGTGAAGGGACCCGGACGGGTCGATCCATGACCCGTCTAACAAAGGGACCGCACTCGTGTCTACGAGCTCTCGGCTCGCCTCGCCCGGCTGGATGCCGGAGCCCGGCGACATCATCGGCTACCGCAAGTCCGGCCGGCCCATCCACCTCGCCGCTGGTGGTGCCGTCGCCGACGTCACTGCCTGGATCCCGGAGGAGTTCTCTTCCGAGGTCATCGCACGCGTCCAGCAGATGTCGGTCATCGAGCGACTCGCACGCGCGTGGCCGATGGCCAACACCCTCCGGCACGTGCCCCGCAGCGCGGGCATGGACGTCTCGGCGATCGCCGCGGGCGGCACCTACGCGGAAGACGTCAGCCTCAACGACGAGATCATCCTCGTGGCCCGGAAGATCGGTGAGGGGCTGCGACTGAACGATGAGGACCTCAAGGACTCCTCGCTCGTCGACATCCTGAACACCAAGAAGCTGGACTGGGCGACCTCGTACGCCAAGTTCCTCGACCAGGCGTGCCTCGGCGTGTCCGGCGCCGAATCGATGCCGACGATCCCGTTCACGAGCGTCTACAAGACCGTCCGCACGACCGACGCGACCCTGTCCTACACCGCCGACGACAACTACGTCGCCTCCGCGTCCGGGGCCGCCGTCACCTACGACAACCTGTCCGACGTGCTCGGCCGGGTGGAGGTCGGGGACTACTGGGACCCGACCGACGCGGTCGTCATCGCGCACCCCAGCTTCAAGGCGAAGCTCCGTGGCATCAAGGACGACCAGAACATGCCGGTGTTCGTGGGCGGGCAGGGCGGTGACCGGGGAACCCCCGACACGCTGTTCGGCTACGAGATCGCTTGGTCGCTGGGTGCGAGGGTCCACGCGACCGCGACCGCGAACCCGACCGGGAGCCCGCTCCTGATCTGCGGCAACCGCAACTTCCTGTACCGGGGTGACCGGTCTGGGCCCGAGTCGGCGCTGGCCGGCCCCGACTCCGGGCCTGCGTTCCTCACCGACCAGGCCCTCATGAAGATGCGGTCGCGGCGCGCTTTCAAGGTCGCGCATGTGAAGGCGTTCAGCGTGCTTGAGGACGTCGTCTAAGCACCCCTTCCTTGACTGTGCCGTCCGGCTCCGCCGGGCCGGACGGCACACCCTGACCGGCGGATAGGGGCCATTCATGGCGGAACTACAGCGCGGGCCCTGCCCGGTTTGCGACACCGATCAGCCGTTGAAGAAGGACGGCACCGTCTACAAGCACGGCGAATGCGCCGGCGCGGGCCAGGCGCCTGCCGTTGACCCGCTGTCTGAGGAAGCGGACGAGGGTCTGGACTGGCGCGACGACATCGGCGAGGTCACCGAAGCCACGACGATCCCGCCCGTCGCAACGACCGGCAGCACCGATACCAAGCTCATGCTCGTCGGCGAGACCGTTCCGGAACTCATCCGCATGAAGCAGCCTGGCCAGATCAAGCGGCTCCCTCCGCTGCCTCCCGCCCAGGACGGCCCGATTCGTGATTTCGGCGGCGCTAAGGCCTACGCCTGGCAGATGACGGTGAAGAGCCCGGCGATCTACCTCAGTGACGCTGGCTGGCATGAGGCGAATGGCAAGCTCGCCGCCCGCCGAGTCGCAGAGGACGGCCACACGGTGACGGGTGAGCCGCAATGGGACGGTGTCGTCGGTGGCGGATCAGTGCCGGGTACGGTCCTGCTGACCTATCTCGTCCCGATCGAGGGCTGACCAGTGCCGTCCGTCAGCGGCAACGCCTGGGTGACGGCCGAGGAGGCCTCCGACATTTGTGGTCGGGAGGTGACGGCCGATCAGATCGCTCTCGCCATGCCGGTCATCGAGATCTTCACCGGGGTCACCACCGATGTGGTGCTGCGCCGTCCCCGCGATCTGCGGATGCTCCGGTACGCGACCGCCTACCAGGCGGTGTGGATGCCTGCACAGGTCGACGTGCTGACCCGCATGGACGTGGACGACGTCGACCAGGACGGTGTCGAGTTCTCCAAGGGCGACGTCGACGCCCACACGTTGGCGCCGCTCGCGAAGCTCTCGATCAAGCGGTTGACGTGGATGAAGTCTCGGGCTCTGATCCCGCTCACACCGGAGCAGGCAGCGCATCTGCGGGGCGTCTACCTTCCCGGTACGGGTGTGACCGGTACGGAGGAGTGGCTGGACGACCACCAGTCGTGGGAGCCGCTGTGAGCGGCATGATCGCCACCCACGTGTGTGAGGTCCTCCGCGGCACCACCACCGACGCCTACGGGGATGAGGCCGACACCGACACGGTGGTCGCTGCTGACGTGCTCGTGTCGATCATTGAGGGCAGGAAGGGCCAGCAGGTCTACGCCTCCCAATCCGAGATGCAACGCAAGCCTGTCGAGGGGCGCACCACCAGCACCCGCGAGTTCACCGGCCGCGCCCGACCAGGCACGGACATCCGGGTCGGGGACAGGCTCCGCGCCTACCGCGTGCGTGATCAAGGATCCGTGTCGATCTACCTAGTAGAGGCAACGTACGGCGCGGCCGGGAGCCCTTTCGGGCTCCCGGACCTCCGGATGGAGCTTCGCCTGATCGACAACTAAAGCTCCCGCAAACGGGGCTTGCCGGACAGGGTTACGCCAACGCAGAGAAGGCGAGGTTGAGCATGGAGATCCGCATGGCCGCGGGCTGGGACACCCGGCTCAACCTCGCCGTTGACGGCTTCATGGACGGCCTCGTCGACGACATCCGAGACGACGCCAAACGGTTCGCTGCCCGCGACACGCATTTCATGTCGCAGAACATCATCACCTACAAGGTCGCGGCGAAAACGTGGCGGGTCCACGCACTCGCCCCCTACTCGGCGTTCGTTGAACTCGGCACCCGCCCCCACGAGATCCGGCCCGTAGACGCTCGTGCGCTCCGCTGGGTCGACGCCTCCGGCATCCACTTCAGCCGCCGTGTCTGGCACCCCGGGACCCGCCCGCAGCCGTTCCTACGGCCCGCCCTCACTGCGGCGAGAGGGTGACCGATGCCGTTGCGCCCGCACTCCGAACTCGTCGCGAAGGCGTGGATCCTGTCGATCCCCGGCATGCTCGCCTCCGCCGGGACGACCCTCCCCGGACAGGTCGACTCGTGGGCAGCCAACGGCTTCTACCAGCTGTCGGTCGCAGGCGGACGTCGGCACCGCGACGTGCCCCAGACCGGTGTCCTCATCCAGGTCGACTGCTTCGCCGCGAACACCAGCTCGGGGAAACCGCCGTGGGGCCGCGCCAACCAGATGGCCGAGACGGTGATCGCGAACACCTACAACGGTGTCGACACCGTCGACCGGTCACGGCGTCTCGTCACCCTCCCGGCCGCCTACTATCCGGCGATCGTCCAGACGGTGGAGGCGGTCACTGAGCCGCGCCGGATGCTCGGCGACGAATCCCGGATCGCCCACTTCTCTTTTGACGCGCTCATCACCTGGATTCCGGTGATCGCATGACTCTGTACGGGCTGTGGGGGGAGCACTCCAGCACCTGGCTGACCCTCAACGGCCGGATCATCGCCCACACCGACCGGGCCGAGCTGGAGTTCTTGTGCCCCGGAACTTCGGTGAAGGCTCTCGGCGGGACTCCGTGGGGTGAGGTCCTGATGATCCGTGACCATCCCGACATGGCGGCTGTGACGTGGCCGCTGGACCGCAGGAGGTTCCGTGGCTGCTGATCTGATCAAGTGCCGGGTCACGATGCGACCGGACGACTGGATGTACGTCACTCCAGCCGAATACGACGATCTCGACCGGCTCGGGATCTTGATCATCGGTCCGACTCAGGTCGAGATCGCACAGCAGGTAGCTGAGGAGGCTGCGGCGGCGGCCAAGGCGAACACCACCAGAAAAGGAAGAAAGCCTTGAGTATCACCGTCACGAACCTTCTTCAGGGTCCCGGAACCCTCTACCAGGGCGCGTTCGGAGCGACCGAACCCGCCGACACCGCCGTCAACACCACGCCCGCGTCGTCCGCGTGGACCGACCTGGGCGGCACCACCGACGGCGCGACGATCGCCATGAACCAGACCTGGTCGGAACTGAACGTCGACCAGCTGATCGAGACCGTCGGCCGTCGGCTCACCAACCGTGAAACGGTCCTCAAAACCAACCTCGCCGAGGCGACTCTGGAGAACCTCGCCTACGCGATCAACAACACTGCGCCCTCCTCCGGTGCGGGTTACAAGGCGCTCGACCTCGACAACACCGACGCCGCGACCCAGCCGACCTACCGCGCCTACATCCTCGACGGGTACGCGCCCGGCTCGACCGGGGCGACGCAGTTCCGGCGTCGGGCGATCCTCCGCCGCGCCTTGTCGACGGCGTCCGTCGAACTCGCCTACAAGAAGGACGCGATGACCGTCATCCCGGTGGAGTTTCACACCCATTTCGTTTCCAGCTCCATCACGTCCATGCACATCGTCGACCAGACCACCTAAGCCGAGGAGCCCCCGTGCCGTCACGCGCAGTCAAGCCGAAGCCCGCCCCCGAACCCGTCGAAGCCGAGGTGGAAGACGACGCCACCGAGCCCGATGAGTTAGAGGACGAGGGTGCTGGCCCGGTCAAGCTGCTCAGTCGGCGCGAGGACTCCAAGGAACCCCAGTACGCCGAGATCTTCAACATCGACGGCAAGTCGTACGGTCTCGACATGGCCCGCCCGGCAGGGACGGTCGTCCGTGCCCTGTGGGTGGCGCGCCAGAAGCAGACTGCGGAAACGATGGGGCTGGAGTTCATCCGGCGGGTCTTGGGTGAGGAGGCCCTTGACGCGCTCCTGGGCTACCCGGACCTGGACTTCCAGATCATCGACCGGATCGTCGGGAAGATCATGGAGACGGTGAAGGGGGGCGCGGAGCCGGGAAAACCGTAGACCGGCTCCTTCCCGCCATGTGGGTCCTGGACTACCTCGACGAGATCGAATCCGACTTCTCCGTCCTCCACGGCAAGGACGACATGTGGGCGATCCCGGCCCGGCAGTTCTTCCGGTTCGCCGAACGACTTCACGTCTACGACGGGGCGATGAGGGCCCGGCTCCGGATCGAACAGGCGGAACGGGAGGAGCCGGAGGCAGTCCAGTACGCGCCAGGAACCCAGGTCATCGACAGCAGCGCGGCGGCGATCGCGGCCAG
>JAICGY010000234.1 GCA_025922915.1 Candidatus Methylomirabilota bacterium
CTCGGCCAGGCGCGAGACGGCCGCGGCCACGGCCCCGTTCGACATCATGTCGCCGACCACGCCGAGGGCGCCCATCACCGGGACGCCGCTGCGCAGCATTGTCCCCAGCGTCCGGGCGAACCGGGCCGTCTCCACCTTCGTCAGCAGGCGCCCGAGCACCGGCGCGCCGAGCAGCGCCCGGTCCCACGCCAGCCTTCCCTGTGGATTGCCGGTCCAGATCCGCCAGGCGAGCACGGCGGCCAGCACGAGCGCCGCCCCCACCCACCAGTAGGCCTGCACGCCCGCGCTCACCCACAGGAGGATCTGCGTCGGCAGCGGGATGGTCTGGCCGAGGTCGGCGAAGATGGTGGCGAAGCGCGGGATGACGAACGTCATCAGGAAGACGATCGCCCCGGCGCCGACCGCCGTGATCACGAGCGGGTAGGCGAGGGCGGTGACGAGCGCCTCCGTGAACGCGGCCCGCGCCTCGAGGAACTCGGCCAGACGCCGGAGCGAGACCTCGAGCACGCCGCCCTTCTCGCCGGCCCGGACCATGTTGATGTAGAGCCGTGAGAACGGCCGCGGGTGGTGCTTGGCGAGAGCTTCGCTGAGCGACGCGCCGCCGCGCACGCTGCGCAGCAGGTCGGTGACGATCGAGCGCACGCGGGCGCTGGGGGCCAGCTCCTCCAGGATCGCGAGCGCGCGGTCGAGCGGCAGGCCGGCCTCGAAGAGCGTGGCCAGCTGCTGGGTGAAGGCGAGCAGGTCCCGCGACCGGACGCGGCCGGAGCCGCCCAGCGTGAGCAGCTGGCCGCGCCCGCTCTGGAGCGCGACCTTGATCGGCAGGTAGGCCTCGCGCTGCAGGCGGGCGACGACCGCGCGCTCGTCGGTGGCCTCCATGACCCCGTCCACGGTCTGACCCCGCCGGTCGGCGGCCCGGTAGACGTAGACCGGCATCGCGCTCAGGCGTCTTCCTGGGTGACGCGCAGGACTTCCTCGACGGTCGTCACGCCCTCGCAGGCACGGGTCCAGCCGTCCGTGCGGAGCGTCACCATGCCCTGCTCGACGGCGAAGCGCCGGATGTCGCGGACGGACGCGCGGCGCAGGACCAGGCTGCGGACGTCCTCGGTGAGCAGGAAGAGCTCGTAGATCCCCGTGCGGCCCCGGTAGCCCGTCCCCCGGCACTCCTCGCAGCCCTTGCCCCGGAAGAGCGGTCCGCTCGGCGGCGCCGTCACCCCGAGCGCGTCCAGATCCGCGGCGGAGGGCGTGTCGGGCACGCGGCAGGCGGGGCAGATCTTGCGGACGAGGCGCTGGGCCAGCACGCCCTCGAGCACGGAGGCGACCAGGTACGGCTCGACGCCCATGTCGACCAGCCGCGTGATGGCGCCGGGCGCGTCGTTGGTGTGCAGCGTCGAGAAGACGAGATGCCCGGTGAGGGAGGCCTGGATGGCGATGTCCGCCGTCTCGAGGTCGCGCACCTCGCCGACGAGGATCACGTCGGGATCCTGCCGGACGATGTGCCGGAGCCCGGTGGCGAAGGAGAGCCCGATCTTCGACTTGACGGGGATCTGGTTGACGCCCTTGAGCTGGTACTCCACCGGATCCTCGACGGTGATGATCTTCACGCCCGGGGAGTTGATCTTCTCGAGTGCGGCGTAGAGCGTGGTCGTCTTCCCGGAGCCCGTCGGGCCCGTCACGAGGATGATGCCGTGCGGCTTCTTGATCAGCCGCTCGAAGCGGGCCAGCGTGGCCGGCGGGAAGCCCAGCTTCTCGAGCGGGTGGAAGACGCTGGCCCGCTGCAGCAGCCGCATCACGATCGACTCGCCGTGCACGGTGGGCAGCGTCGAGACGCGGATGTCCACGCGCTGCCCGTGCAGCGTGACCCGGATGCGGCCGTCCTGGGGCAGCCGCCGCTCGGCGATGTTCATCTCTGCCATGATCTTGATGCGCGACGTCACCGCCGCCTGCAGCCGCCGCGGCGGGGCCTCCTGCTCGTAGAGGACGCCGTCGATGCGGTACCGCACCCGGAGCGTGTCCTCGAACGGCTCGATGTGGATGTCGGACGCCTCGGCCGCGATGGCGTTCTCGACCAGCAGGTTCACGAGGCGCACCACCGGCGCCTCGAACGCCATGTCGCGCAGGTGGTTGACGTCCTCGTCGTCGCTGGCGGCGGCGTCCTCCTCCATGCCCTCCACGATGCGCTGGAGCGGGGTGGTGGCGCCGCCGTCGTAGGTGCGGTCGATGGCCTCCGTGATCGCCTCCGCCGGGCTCACCACCAGGCGCACCGCGAGGCCGGTGGACTGCCGGAGATCGTCGAGCACGAGCGGGTTGCGGGGGTCGGCGGTGGCCACGGTGAGCACGCCGGCATCCACGCTGACGGGGCAGACGAGGTTCTGGCGGAGGTACCGGGGCGAGAGGTTCTTGAGCACGGGCAGGGCCGAGGGCAGCTCGTCCCGCGACAGGTAGGGCAGCTCCTGCTGCACGGCGAGGGCGCGCAGGACGTCCTCGCGGGTCACCGCGCCGAGCGCGACGAGCGCCTCGCCGATCAGCTCGCCGGTCGTCTGCGCGCGCGTCAGGGCGCGCGCGACGACGTCGTGAGTGGTGAGGCCCTCCCGGACCAGGATCTCGCCGAGGAGGCGTGACGGTGTGGCCATGCTATGCTCGTCGCGCAATGTTAGCATACCTGGCGCTCGCGGCCGTCGCGGCGGCTGCGGACGTCGCGGGGGCCGTGCTCGTCACGAGCGCGCACGAGCGCCACCGCGTCCCCCTCCGCTACTTCGTCGCCGGGGGCGCCGGCTTCATGCTGGCCGCCGCCTTCGTGCGGATGCTGCCCGAGAGCACCCACGTGCCGCACGCGTTCCTGTTCGTCCTGATCGGCTACTTCGGCGTGCACCTGTTCGAGCACACGGTGGCGCCGCACTTCCACTTCGGCGAGGAGACGCACCGGGAGGCCCTGCTCCGCCCGTCCGCCGGCTGGCTCGCCGTCGTCGGGCTCGGGGTGCACACGCTGTTCGACGGGGTGGCGATCGCGGCCGGCTTCCTCGTGAGCCCGGCCCTCGGCGTGCTCCTCTTCGTGGCCGTGCTGCTGCACAAGGTGCCGGAGGGGTTCACGATCGCGTCGATCATGCTGGCCGGCGGGCACTCGCGCGGGGCGGCGCTGGCGGCGGGGGCGGCCCTCGGCGGCCTCACGATCGCGGGGGCGGTCCTCACGGGGCTCTTCGCGGCCCAGCAGGTGGCGTACGCGCTCGCGGTGTCGGCCGGCGTGACCATCTACGTCGCCGCGTCCGACCTCATCCCCGAGGTGAACCGGGAGGGTGGACCCGCGCTCGGCTGGACGGTCTTCGGCGGCCTGCTGTTCTTCGTCGTGGCCGACTGGCTGCTGGCCGAGCTCGGCGGGCACTGATGCTATCCTGACCGCCGATGCCCGCGCGCGCCGCGCTCGTCCTGCACGGCCCCAACCTGAACCTGCTCGGGACCCGTGAGCCCGGCGTCTACGGCCGGGCGACGCTGGCCGAGGTCGACCGGCTGGTGCGCGAGCACGGCCGCCGGCTCGGGGTCCGCGTGGTGTGCCGTCAGTCCAACGTCGAGGGGCAGCTCATCGACTGGATCCAGGGGGCCGAGCGCGAGCGGTTCCTCGGCATCGTTTTCAACCCCGGGGCCTTCACGCACTACTCGATCGCGCTGCGGGACGCCGTCGCCGGCATCCGCCTGCCCGTCGTCGAGGTCCACCTGTCCAACGTCCACGCCCGCGAGGAGTTCCGGCGTCACTCCGTGATCGCCGGGGTCGCGCGCGGCCAGATCGCCGGCTTCGGTCCCCGGAGCTACGTGCTCGGCCTCGACGCCCTCCTCGCCGTCGCCTCCGACGGCACGGATCCCGGCCGCTCCGCGCGCCGGCGGTGAATGTCCTCCGTCCTCTCGCCGTCGTAGGGGTGCGGGCCACGCGTGTCGAGTGAGCCGCCGTGGACACCGACGACGCCGCCCTGGTCGAGCGATGCCGCAACGGAGACCTGTCCGCCTTCGAGCCGCTGGTCGAGAAGTACCGCCACCGCGTGTGGCGGCTGGCGTACAACGTCCTCCGCGACCGGGAGGAGGCCTGGGACGTCGCGCAGGAGGCCTTCATCCGCGCCTACCAGGCGCTGCCGTCCTTCCGGGGCCAGTCGCAGTTCTACACGTGGCTGTACCGGATCGTGGTCAACGTGGCCACGGACCGCGGCCGCTCGCGCGCGGCCCAGGGGCGGGCCTTCGGGACGGAGCGCGTGGCCGAGGAGGACTGGGAGCGCGTGCTGACCGACCCCGCGCCGGGCGCGGGGGGAGAGTCGCCGGACGAGCGCGCGACGCGGATGCAGGATCGCGAGCGGATCGTGCAGGCGCTCGCCACGCTCCCGGAGCACCACCGCACCATCATCATGCTGAGCGATCTCGAGGGGCTGTCGTACCGGGAGATCGCGGAGACGCTCGACATCCCGATGGGGACCGTCATGTCACGCCTGCATAACGCGCGCAAGCGGCTCAGGGCGGCCCTCGGCCCGCTGCTGGTCCTCGTGCTGGCCGTGCTCGTGGCCCTCGCCGCCAGCGTCGCCGCCCAGGGCCCGGCCGGCGACGACGGGAAGGTGGTGCGGTTCGGGGCCCGGGTCCTCTACGGCAGCGATGCGCCGCTGCCGCCCGAGGTCGCCAGCCTGCCCATCCAGTCCGACGTCCGGCTCCGGGCCTTCCTGCCGAAGCTCCGCCAGCTGTTCAGCTACAAGGAGTTCACCTCCCTGGAGCGGTACCGTGCCGAAGTTCCGGTTGGGACCACCCAGCGCTGGCCGGTCCCGGGGGATCGGACGCTCGAGGTCGTGCCGGAAGCCGTCTCCGGCGAGACGGTCCGCATGCGCGTCCGCCTCCTGCGGGGCGACGTGCTCGAGCTGGGGACGAGCATCCTCGCCGCCCGGGGGAGCCCGGCCGTGATCGGCGGCCCCCGGCACGGCAAGGGCGTCCTCATCGTCATCGTCTGGGCCAACGCGAGGCCCTACGACCGAGACCGGCAATGAATTTCGGCCGGGGTAGCGGCGCGGACTCCTTGACTCGTCACCCGCGTCGCCCTACCGTCGCCGTGGCCCAGCTGTTGGCGGGGAGGCGGAGATGCTGAACCGGTGCGCGTTCATGATCTGTGGCCTCATCGCCCTCGCCGCACCGCTCACCGCCACGGCCCAGCCGCCGATCCGGATCGGCGGGTCGTTCTCCAGCACGGGGACGTACGCCCCGCTCGGCCAGACCGTGCACCGTGGATACCAGCTCTGTGTCAAGCATGCGAACGAAAAGGGAGGGCTTCTCGGCCGGAGGATCGCGTTCATGGCCGAGGACGACGGGTCCGACGCCGCGAGGGCCGTCGCCATCTACGAGCGACTCCTCGGTCAGGAGAAGGTCGACGCGATCTTCTCGCCCTACTCGGCGCCGATCACCGACGCGGTGGCGACGGTGGCCGAGTCGCACCGGAAGCCACTCGTGGCGTGCTGCATGGGGACGACGGCCCTCTACCGGAAGGATCGTGCGTTCACCTTCATGCTCCTGTCTCCGGGGGAGGTGTACTTCGAAGGCCTCGTCGACATGGCGGCCCGGCGCGGGTTGAAGACGATTGCGGTGATCCACGAGGACACTCCCTTCCCGAAGGCCATCGCCCAGGGTGGCATCGAGCTCGCGAGGAAACAGGGTCTCCGGGTGGCGCTGTTCGAGGCATATCCGCGCGGGACGAGCGACTTCGGACCGATCCTGGGCCGGGTGAAGGCGGTGAATCCCGATGTCGTGGCGGCCGCCACCTACTTCGACGACTCGGTGACGATCACCCGCAGCCTGAGAGAGCTGGACATCAACCCTCAGATGTACGCCGTCACCGTGGGTCCCGGCCTGCCGAGGTTCTACGCCGAGCTCGGGCGGACCGCGGAGTTCGTGTACGGCCCCAGCCAGTGGGAGCCGGAACTAGTCACCCTGCGCGCCGGCGGCCTCGTGCCGATCGCCCGTCAGTATCCCGGCGCGGGCGAGTTCGTCGAGTCGTACCGCAGGGAGTTCCCAGGCGCCGACCTCTCGTATCACACCGCACAGGGGTACGGGGCGTGCCAGGTATTGCTGCAAGCGATCCGGCGAGCCGGGTCGCTGGACGGCACCAGAACCCGGGACGCCATTGCCGAGCTGGACGTCAATACGGTGTTCGGCCGCTTCAAGGTTGACGGGGACGGCGTCCAGATCGGACACAGGATGCTCATGCTGCAATGGCAGGACGGCCAGAAGGTCATCGTCTGGCCCGGCGAGCTCGCGCCCGGCACGCCGCGCTTCCCGACGCCGCCGTGGAGTCAGCGCCCGTGAGCAGAGCGTTGGCGTGCGCGGCATGAATGCCGGACGTTCGAGCAGCTTACAATGAGCCCGCCATGAGCGAGGGCGAGGAGCGCTACCACCGCGAGCGGGCGCGCATCGAGCAGGGGCACGTCAAGTACCGCGAGAAGCTGCGGGCGGAGGGCAAGCTCTTCGTCCGCGACCGCCTGAAGCTGCTGCTGGACCCCGGCACCGAGTTCCAGGAGGACTGGCTCTTCGCGCGCAGCCAGGAGGCCGACACGCCGGCCGACGGCGTCGTCACCGGCGTGGGGCAGGTGGGCGGCCGC
>JAICGY010000235.1 GCA_025922915.1 Candidatus Methylomirabilota bacterium
GGCGCCGGGCTCGTCGAGGAGGAGCAGCCGCGGCGCCATCGCGAGCGCGCGCGCCACCTCCACCAGCCGCTGCTCGCCGTACGGCAGGGCGGCCGCCGGCGCCGCCGCCCGCCCGGCGAGGCCGACAACGGCCAGGACCGCGCGCGCGCGCTCGTGGAGCCGGCCCTCCTCCGCCCGCATGGCCCGGGTGCGGAGCGCGCAGGCCCGCCAGCCCGCCCGCGCCTGGCGGTGACAGCCGACGAGGACGTTCTCGAGGACCGTCATCTCGCCGAAGAGCCGGGCGAGCTGGAACGTGCGGGCCACGCCGCGCGCCGCCACCGCGTGGGCGCACCGCGCCGGCAGTGGACGGCCGTCGAGCAGCACGCGTCCCCGCGAGGGGGCCACCGCGCCCGCGATGATGTTGAGCGTGGTCGTCTTGCCGGCGCCGTTCGGCCCGATGAGCGCCTTCACCTGCCCGGCCCGGACCGTGAAGCTCAGGTCGTCGACGGCCCGCAGGCCGCCGAAGTCGCGGCCGAGCCCCTGCACCTCGAGCAGGGGCGGCGGGCTCACGCCGGCCTCCGCCCGCCGCTCAGCCCCGCGGGCAGGAAGATCATGAAGACCATCAGGATGAGACCGAAGACGACGATCTCGTACTCGGCGGCGCCGTGCGAGGCGGTGAGCGCCGGCAGCGCGGCCCGGAGGATCTCGACGAGGGCCACGACGGCGGCCGCGCCCAGCACCGCGCCCCAGAGGCTGGCCACGCCGCCGAGCACGACCATCACGACGAGCTCGACCGAGTAGGCGAACCCGAACGGCGAGGGGTTGATGAAGGCGACGTAGTGGGCGTACAGCCCGCCCGCCAGCGCCGTGATGGCCCCGGCGAGGGCGAACACGCCCAGCTTCAGCCGGGCCGCGTGGATGCCGGCCGCCTCCGCCGCCGCCTCGCTGGCCGCGACCGCGCGCAGCGCCCGGCCGACCCGGGAGTCGACGAGGTTGCCGGTCAGCCACAGCACGAGGAGCAGCGCGCCCCACGCCAGCCGGAAGACGCGCGCGTCGGTGTCGAACCGGAAGCCGCCGATCGCCAGGGGCGGGATGCCGGTCAGCCCCGACGGCCCGCCCGTCACGTCGCTCCAGTTGACGAGCACGTAGTAGACGATGATGCCGAACCCGAGGGTGGCCATCGCCAGCAGCAGCCCGGAGAGCCGGAAGATCGGCCCGCCCACGGCGAGCGCGGTGACGGCGCCGGCGGCGGTGGCGAGGGCGAGCGCGACCCAGCCGTTCCAGCCGTGCGAGGCCGTGAGCACGCCCGAGACGTAGGCGCCGATGGCGAAGAACGCCGCCTGCCCGAGCGACACCTGCCCCGCGAAGCCCATCACCAGGGAGAGGCCGAGGGCGGCCAGGGCGTGCAGGGCGACGAAGACGAGCGTGCTCAGCACGTAGCGCGACGGGACGGCCGCGGGCAGCGCGGCGACGATCATCGCGGCGACCACGAGGAGGAGGGCCCGCCGGCGCGCCGACCCCACCGCTACTCCTCCTCGACCATCCGCCACGGCAGGCGGCCGGTGACCTGGGCGAGGCAGACGGCGATGAGCACGATGAACGCGACGGCGTCCTTGTACGCCGACGAGAGCAGCCCCGCCGCCATCGACTCGAGGACGCCGAGGAGGAACCCGCCCGCGATGGCGCCGGCCGGGCTCACGAGACCGCCGAGGACGGCGGCCACGAAGCCCTTCAGCCCGAGCATCAGGCCCATGTCGTACGTCGCGTAGGTGATGGGGGCCACCACCGCCCCCGCGACGGCGCCGAGCGCGCCGGAGAGGGCGAAGGCGAGCAGGAAGACCCGGTCGACCCGGATCCCCATGAGCCGCGCCGCCCGCGGGTTGACGGCGCAGGCGCGCACCGCCGTCCCCGCGTAGGTCCGCGTGAAGAACCACCAGAGGAGGGCGAAGACGACCGCCGCCACCCCGAGCACCCAGAGCCCCTGCCGCACGACCACCGCGCCCGCGATGCGCAGCGGCGGCCCCGGCGAGAAGGCGGCGACGGCGAAGGGGTCCGTCCCCCAGACGACGAGGCCGGCGCCGCGCAGGGCGATGGCGGCGCCGATGGTGAGGATCAGGACGGAGAGGCCGGACGCGCGCCGCAGCGGCCGCACCGCCACGCGCTCGAGCACCGCTCCCACCGCGGCCACCACGAGGACGGTCAGGACGAACGCGGCCGGCGTGCCGAGCCCCCGCGCCTGCCACGTCACCATGAGCAGCGCGCCCAGCATCACGAACTCGCCCTGGGCGAAGTTCACGATGCGCGTCACGCTGAAGACGATGACGAAGCCGAGCCCGATGAGGGCATAGATGCCGCCCACGACCAGGCCGGACGCCAGGTACTGCGGCACGCCGTCCAGCACGGTTACCTCGCCAGGCGCCACTGCCCGTCGACGATGCGGATCATCGTGACGGCGCGGCGGTCGAGCCCGTTGTGGTCGGTGGGCGAGAAGTCGAAGACGCCGGTGATGCCCACGAAGTTGCGGGTGGACTCGATGGCCGCGCGGACCCCCGCGCGGTCGGCGCCGGCCTTGCCGAGGGCGCCCACCACGAGCTGCACGGCGTCCCAGGCGTGACCGCCGAAGGTGTTGCGGGGGCCGTAGCGCGCCTCGAAGTCGCGCGCGTAGGCGAGGAGCACGCTCTTCTGGACGTCCTCGTCGGGCAGCTGCTCGGCGACGAGGAGCTTGCCGGCCGGGAAGGTCACGCCGCTGGCGGCGGGCCCGGCGAGCTCGATGTAGCGCTTGTTGCCGACGCCGTGGCTCTGGAACAGCGGGACGCGGAGCCCGAGGTCGGCGAAGTTCTTCGTCGCGATCGAGGCCGAGGGCGGGATGGACCACACGACCACGGCCTGGGGATCGGCCCCCTTCACGCGGGTGAGCTGGGGCGTGATGTCCACGTCCTTCTGCCCGAACTTCTCGTTGCCCACGATGGTGAGGCCCGCCCGCTGGGCCGCCTGCTCGAAGGCGAGCCAGCCGAGCTGGCCGAAGGCGTAGTCGACGTTCAGCCACCCCACGCGCGTCAGCCCCCGGGACTTGAGGTGGTCGACGAGGGCGCCCACGATGAGGGCGTCGCTCTGGGGCGTCTTGAAGACCCAGCGGCGCTCGGCGGCGGGCTCCACGATCTTCGCGGCCGCCGCGCACGAGACCATCGGCACCTCGGCCCGCTGCACGGTGTCGAGGATGGCGAGCGAGGTCCCGGAGAGCGTTGTCCCCACGAGGGCGACCACCTTGTCCTCCTCGATCAGCTTCTTGGCCGCGAGCACCGCCTTGGTCTCGTCGCTGCCGTCGTCGTAGATCACGAGCTTCAGCGGGTGGAGCGCGCCGTCCGGCCCCTTCACCCCGCCGCGGCGGTTGATGTCGGCCTCGAGCATGAGCGCGGTGTCGCGCTCCGGGATGCCGAGCGAGGAGCCTGGCCCGGTGATGGAGAAGATGGCGCCGACCCGGTAGGGCTCCTGCGCGAGCCCGGGCGCGGCGGTCCAGAGCAGCATCAGGATGGCGAGCGCGAGCGTGACGTGCATGGTCGTCCTCCTCTAGGTGGCGTCCACGAGGGCCTGCCAGGTCTGGTCGACGTCGGCCTGGATCACGGCGATCTCGGACGGCGTCAGGTGGGCGTACCGCCCCTGCGCTCTCAGGTACCCGGCCACCGGGATGCCGGCCGGCCGGTGGGTGATCCGGTAGCGCCGGCCCTCCTCCACCTCGAAGAGCGGCACCGCCCTCGACTCGACGGCGGCGCGGAGGAGGCGCAGGGAGCCGTCGTCGGCGATGCCCCAGCCCGGCACGCAGGGGCACGTGATGCGGAGGAAGCGGAAGCCGGCGAGCCCGCGGGCCCGGCGCACCTTGGCGGCGAGGTCCGCCGGGTGCGCGGGCGAGGCCGTGGCCAGGTAGGGCACCCGGTGGGCGGCCAGGATGCCGATGATGTCCTTCTTGCGCGTCGGCTTGCCGTGCGGCGTGGAGGTGGTCCGCGCCCCCCACGGCGTCGCCGACGACCGCTGGTTGCCGGTGTTCTGGTAGGCCTCGTTGTCGAAGCAGACGTAGAGGATGTCCTCGTTGCGCTCGGCCGCGCCCGACAGCGCCTGCAGGCCGATGTCGTACGTCCCACCGTCGCCGGCCAGGCAGACGACGGTGACGTCCTCGCCGCGGGCCCGGTACGCGCGGGCCAGGCCCGTGGCCGCGGCCGCCGCCGTCTCGAACGCCGTCTGGAGCACCGGCAGGCGCGTCGCGCTCAGCGGGAGCGGCCCCATCATCACGGCGATGCAGGAAGGCGGCACGACGAGGACGGCACGGTCCCCGACCTCCTGGAGGACGAGCCGCACCGCGAGGGCGACGGCGCACCCGCCGCAGGCCGCGTGGCCGGAGAGGAATCGGTCCGTCACACGGCCTCCGGCAGCAGCGACTCGGCCGGCGGCGGACCGGGCCGGAGCGCGTACCGGGCCATCCCGACCACGGCCTCCGGGGAGACGTC
Organism: Candidatus Methylomirabilota bacterium; assembly: GCA_025922915.1. Lineage (GTDB taxonomy): Bacteria > Methylomirabilota > Methylomirabilia > Rokubacteriales > CSP1-6 > JAICGY01. The sequence goes on from JAICGY010000235.1 coordinate 4,479, forward strand.
GACCCCGCCGAGCCCGGCCAGGAACGAGAAGAGCCGCACGTCCGTCTCGTCGTGGGCGTGCAGGGCGGCCCGCACCTCGGCGGCGACGATGCCGCCGCTGCCGATCGAGCAGTTGCGGTCGAGGACGACCACCGTGTGCGCCATGCCGAGCGCGCTCGTGAGCTCGGCGGCCGGGAAAGGCCGGAAGAGGCGCAGCCGCAGCAGGCCCGCCGGCACGCCGGCCTCGCGCAGGCGGTCGACCGCGGTCCGCGCCGTCCCCGCGATGGCGCCGGCCGCCAGCAGCACGAGCTCGGCGTCGTCGAGCCGGTAGCCCTCCACCGCGCCGTACCCGCGCCCGGTGAGCTCGCCCCAGCGCTCGCCGGCGTCGGCCACGGCCGCGACCGCGCGGTCCATCGCCGCCTGCATCGCGAGGCGGTTGGCCCGCCACTGCGCCGGCGTCGCGGTGCCGCCGAAGCCGCGCGGCGACGCGGGATCGAGGCGCCAGGCCGGCTCGTACGGCGGCAGGAAGCGGGCCACGACGTCCGCGCCGGGCACGGCGACCGGCTCGAGGGCGTGGGACACGTAGAGCGCCTCGAAGACCACCATGACCGGCAGCAGGACGGTCTCGGCCACGCGATAGGCCTGCAGGACGGTGTCGAGCTCCTCCTGCGGGGAGGCGCAGTAGAGCTGGATCCAGCCCGTGTCGCGCTGGGCCAGGCTGTCGGTCTGGTCGGCCCAGAAGCCCCACGGCGCCGCCAGCGTGCGGTTCACATTGACCATCACCACCGGCGCCCGGGCGCCGGCGGCGTAGTGCAGCATCTCGTGCATGAGGGCCAGGCCCTGCGAGGCAGTGGCCGTGAAGACGCGCACCCCCGCCAGCGAGGCCGCGATGCACGTGGCCATCGCCGAGTGCTCGCTCTCCACGGGGACGAGGTCGCCGGCCAGCGCGCCCGCCTCGCGCAGCTCCGCCAGCTTCTCGAGCACGGGCGTCTGCGGCGTGATCGGGTAGACGGGGATCACGGCCGGACGCGCGAGCGCCGCCGCGTGGGCGACGGCGTGGTCGCCGGTCAGGAGCGTGTGCGTCGCCGTGCGCGCGGAGGCGGCGAGCGCGCTCATCGCTCGGCCACCATCGCGAGGGCGCCGCGCGGGCACTCGGCCGCGCAGAGCCCGCATCCCTTGCAGTGCTCCAGCGCGACGCGATAGCCGCCGCCCGGGAGACGCGCGATCGCCATGTCCGGGCACACGGACAGGCAGACGTCGCACTGCGTGCAGGTCCCGCAGCCGAAGCAGCGCGCCGCCTCGGTCCGCGCCGCGGGCTCCGGGAGGGGCTGGACCACCTCGACGAACGACTGCACGCGCGTCGCCGGGAGCCGCTCCTCGCGCGTCGCGCGGGCCAGGGCCGCGAAGTGGTGGAGCCCGATCTCCGCGGGCCTCACGGTGTGATCGGGCCACGCCTCCGTCCAGCCGGGGCGGCCGACGGCGGGCCGCGCCGTCCCGGTGAGACGGGCGTGGATCGCGCGCGCCGCCCGGGTGCCGGCGCCGATCGCGTGGGCCACCGTCCGGCTCGCCGACGCCACGTCCCCACCGGCGAAGAGGTTCGGCACCTGCGTGGCGCCATCCGGGTCGACCGGGACCAGCGGCTCACGGGCGCCGAGCCTCGACGCGAGCGGGGCGAGATCGGCGCGCTGGCCGATGGCCAGCAGCACCTGGTCCACGCCGATCACGCGCCGGGCCCCGGCGTCGAACCACGGTCGGACGGCGCCGTCGCCGTCACGCTCCAGCCGCGCGCCCGCGACCACGACGCCGAGCTCCACGAACTGCGTGACCCCGAGGCCGTTCACGATCTCGACGCCCTCGGCCAGGGCCTGCGTGATCTCCGCCGGCACGGCCGGCATGGCCGCGCGCGCCTCGAGGGCGATCACGGTGACGGCCCGGGCGCCGAGACGGCGGGCGGAGCGGGCGACGTCCATCGCGGTGCTGCCGCCGCCCACGACGACCACCCGCCGGCCGACGGGCGGCACCCCGCCGTCGGCGAGCGCGCGCAGGAACCGCAGCCCGTCCTCGATCCCGCCCGCCGCTTCCCCGGGAACGCCGAGGCGCACGGGGACGCCGGCGCCC